>CALBHM010000465.1 GCA_937892835.1 uncultured Ruminococcus sp.
CCATCTACTCCCTCAAACTCTGCCGATTATATCATATTAAATTGTATGTGTCAACATTTATTTCTTGAACAAAACATTGAATTGTTTTCTCACTGACAACTTCATTGTTGACAAAGCAGGGAAAATACATTAAACTGAGTTTAATATAAAACAAAACAAAGGAGTTTTATTATGCTTTCAAAGCCTCAATACGAAGAACAAATCGCCGCAACCCGTGACAAGCGCATGAAGTGGTGGCGTGAAGCGAGATTCGGTATGTTTATCCACTACGGACTTTTTTCACAGCTCGGAAGAAATGAGTGGGCTATGGCGTGCGAGAATATTCCGCCCGAGGAGTATGAAGCACTTGCCGATAATTTCTGCCCGAAAGAGGGCTGCTGCCGTGAATGGGCGAAGCTTGCCAAGGAAGCCGGCTGTAAATACATGGTCATGACGACTCGTCATCACGAGGGTTTCAGTCTGTGGGATTCAAAGGCAAATCCGTACAATTCCGTCAATTACGGTCCGCACCGTGATATTGTTAAGGAGTTTGTTGAAGCCTGCCGTGAGTTTGACCTCAAAATCGGCTTCTATTCGACCTGCATGGAATGGCATCATCCCGACAGCGGAATCTGTGCTTATGACACAGAGGCAAGAAGGCGTTACACGAAGTTTCTTAAAGATATAAACTCCGAGCTTCTTACTCAGTACGGCAAGATTGATATTCTTTGGTACGACGTTCCGCTGCCGATGGAGTCGTGGGAGGGCTGGGATTCGCTTGAGCGCAACCAGTATCTCAGAAGTCTCCAGCCGGATATCATCATCAACGACAGAAGCGGACTTGCCGAGGATTTCGGAACGCCCGAGGAGCATATTACCCCGTCCGAGCGTGATTGGGAGGCTTGCATGACCTTCAACGGAATCAGCTGGGGCTATGTCGATTCCGATCAGGCGCTTCCTTACAGCTACACACCGCAGAGAATTGTTAACATGCTTCAGAGATGCTGCGAATACGGCGGAAATCTTCTGCTCAATGTAGGTCCGAAGCCCGACGGCTCGATTCCGTATGAGGTTATCGACCCGCTTCACAAGGTAGGCGAGTGGCTCAAGGTCAACGGTGAAGCGGTCTACGGTATTCTCAACAAGGGCGAGGGCAACAAATTCCAGCTCAACGGCGTCGGAAGAGGCACGTCAAAGGGCACAACGATTTATATGTGGAATAAGATTTGGGCACCTTATAACGGCAAAATGGCTATTGCCGGATTTATGGACGAGCCGAAGAAGATTTCCTTTATTGACGGCACTCCGATAAAGTTCGAGAAAAGGGGCGACAGGATTTTTCTTTACGATTTGCCGGAGAAAAATCCCGATTCGATTATAAATTATCCGCTCATTAGGCTTGAATTCGACAAGCTTCCGAAATATAGATTTGCGTCGTATTTCCCGCAGCTCAACGGCGGCAGAGACGACCGAGAAATCGTCAGAGCGGACGATCTTTGGAAGTAAACAGAATAATAAAACGAGCCGAATGTGCAAATGTGCAACGGCTCGTTTATTGTTTATATAATGTTTACCGATTCCTTACAGCTTCAAGCCGTAGACCTTAACGGCGTTTTGATAAAGAATCTTGTCCGAATCCTCTTTGTTGTAGCCGAGAGTATAGAAACGCTTAAGGTCGGTTTCAACGCTCCACATCGGATAGTCCGTTCCGAAAAGAACACGGTCAACGCCGTAGCGTGCAATGATCTCACGAATCTTATCGTCGGAGAGAGCATAGAAGGACGATGAGCAGTCGACATAAAAATTCTCACGGTCGGCAAGAAGCTTCGACGCTTCGTCCCACATCGACCAGCCGCCGAAATGTGCGCCGATAACGACCATTTTGTCGTAAATGTCGAGTATCGGAATGAGCCTGTTCGGATTGGAGTAATCATATCTGCTGTCGCCCGTGTGAAGAAGAACAGGGAGATTGAATTCCTCGCAAAGCTCATATATTTTAAGGCATCTGTAATCGTCGAGCTTGAACTTCTGAATATCGGGGTGAAGCTTAACTCCGCCGAGACCGAGCGAAACAAGTTCTTCAACGTCGGCTCTGATATCCTCACTGTCGGGGTGGAGTGTGCCGAGGCCGTAGAGCTTGTCGGGGTGGGCGGCTACCTCAGCGGCAATGAATTTATTGATTGAGCTGACCTGCTTCGGCGTTGTTGCGACCGACTGAACGATGAATTTATCTATTCCTGCTTTCGCTCCGTTTTCGAGCAGGGTGGAAACCTTTCCGTCGTAGGTTGTGGGCAGTGAATAGAAGCGTCCCGTGCTGTGTGCCGCCTTGTCGGCAATTTTATCGGGGTAGATGTGACAATGTGCGTCAATGACCATTAAAAACACCTTCTTTTGCTGATGATATACAATTATAATTCCGATTTTTTGTAATGTCAAGGCAAACAACAATGATATATGTTTTGAACATTTTTGTAAACTGCTATTGAAATTATTGTTGCAGAATGATAGAATGTAATCATAAATCTAACATTTTCCAAGGAGGAATTATATATGCTCGAAAATCCTGCATTCAACGAGAACAACGAAAAGATTCTCTGCGAAATGAACGGCAAAAATCCCGAGATGCACATGAACATCTGGGTCAAGAAGCTTGCAAAAGGCGAGAAGTACGAAATTTTCAGTGCCGAGAACGAGACTGCTGTGCTCATTCTCAAGGGTAACATGAACATCACGTGGAATGGCAGAACGGAAAACATGAAAAGAAAGAATCCGTTTGAGAAAACGCCGTATTGCCTGCATGTGTGCAAGGGAGTAAAGATAAGCATTGAGGCTTGTGAAGACAGTGAGTTCCTTGTTCAGCAGACCGATAATGAGAGAGAGTTTGAGCCTGTTTTCTACAAGCCTGAGGATTGCCTTTATCAGCATTTCGGCAAAGGCCAGTGGGAGGGTACAGGCTACCGCATCTGCTCAACGATGTTTGACTACGACAATGCGCCGTATTCAAACATGGTAATGGGCGAGGTATTCAACCAGCCGGGCAGATGGTCGAGCTATCCGCCGCACCATCATCCGCAGCCAGAGGTTTATTATTATCAGTTTGATCCGCCGCAGGGCTTCGGCGCATGCTTCAACGGCGACGATGTTTTCAAGAGCACCGACGGCGCATATTGCACGATAACCGACGGCAACGACCACGAGCAGGTTACAGCTCCGGGATATACAATGTATTATGTATGGATGATCCGCCATATCGACGGTGACCCATGGT
>CALBHM010000466.1 GCA_937892835.1 uncultured Ruminococcus sp.
GTCTCTGAGGATTTACACTCGTTGAGTGTCTGTCCTGCTGATTTCCCATTGTTCATCTCATTGCTTTTTAAACTTTCGCACTTATCGTCACCGATTATGCTGTAGTGAATGAGCTTTAGGGGTTTCCAGCACTTACCCTTCCCGGCATTTTAGAACCGCCGGACAACACATCTTGTTAATTCCGCCATTATAGAATTTTCTCAATGTGCATTAGACCCGCTATGGAGTATAGGTAATTGATCTAAGTTCTTTATAAAGGCTGCAATCCCTGCTCCACCCAAAAGTGTGGGGATTGCGCCGAGCGGAGATAACGGCTTTGCGTGGCAATATGTTTGCAACAGACGAGCGAGGCAGACTTTGCATAGCCGTAACGGTCGGAGCCAAGGGCGGTCGACCGAGGCTGGCTCCGATAGTCGGGGATGTTGAAAAAATCAAGGCGATGATGGATGCCGTCGGCAACGAAAAGGTCTTTAAAAAGGTCCCGACCGGAGCAGATATACATAGCTATCGTGCGGACTATGCAACTTCGATATATAACCAATATGCACGGCCGCTAAACAAAATTCCGTATGACAGAATCGTTTACCGAGTTTCTGAAAAATAACATTAGAGCAAAAGAGATGTTTAAGTCGTTGAATATTCAGCCGCTGAGCAAACAGGAAATTGAAGAGTGTATTCAACGAGTGCCAATCAAAATCGAATACGACATAGCCGATATTATATTGAGTAGACAGAATTTACTTTGGGAACAATATTATCAAATCGGTTAAAAATTTAAGCCAATCTTACAGCCCTCTGCAGAATAATCTGCAGGGGTTTTGCAATATTACAGATAAATAGCGGGTAGAAACACAGGGCATATATTTACAGTCCTGGTAAACGGACTGTGAAATGGTGTTTGGAGAAATTTTGGGTTGATAATTCGTTCAAAGCCTGTTACACTGTTTGTAGTAAATGAATGTTACTTATTAAAGCAATGAGGATAATCAAATGAATTATCAGTTTATACAAAGTGTGCTTTTGGATTGGGATAAGATAAGTGAAGAGAGTTATCTTACAAGCATTGAAGCACTTTATAAAGTTGAAAAAATTGATTTTATGAAGCCGATTGCATTGTTTGTCGGAGAAAACGGAAGCGGAAAATCGACTTTGCTTGAGGCAATAGCCGTTGCACATGGGTTCAATCCGGAGGGCGGAACTAAGAATTACTGCTTTTCAACGCATGATACGCACTCGGAGCTCTGCAACGCTATAACGATTGCAAAAGGGTTCAGGAAAGAAAAATGGGGTTATTTTTTAAGAGCGGAAAGTTTTTATAATGTTGCGACCCAAGAGGAGGAATATGCCGACTTCGCACATCCCTCGGAGGAGTACCATAATAGGTCGCACGGGGAGAGCTTCCTGAAAATGGTACAGAATAACATACAACCTAACGGACTGTATTTACTTGACGAGCCGGAGGCGGCATTATCTCCGCAAAGGCAGTTGACGCTGTTGGCCGAGATTTACAGATGCGCGAGCGATGGTGCACAATTTATTATAGCAACGCATTCTCCGATTTTGCTCGGCATCCCGAATGCGGAAATCTTTAGCTTTGATAATGGGAAAATTCACACCTGCCTGTATGAAGAAACCGAAAGCTACAAGGTTACAGAGTCGTTTATAAATAATAGAGAAAGACTATTGAAAAATCTGCTGGATTGATGAAATGAAAAGGTTTTTTGAGGTGAGAATTATGGATGAAAGTGAAGCCGAAGAACTGCTTACAGCGCAAGGAGAGGAGCATACTATGCCCAAAGCCGGTGAAGATGAACAGCCTGCTAAAACGGATATAATTTTTTTTCCTGACTTTGAAAAGCTCAAAAATGAGGTTGAAAAGATTCGTACAGAGTTGTCGATGCTTTTACTTGAGCGTGATGAATTGCAGTTTGTCATATGCCGTAATATCGAAACAGCATATATGCTGAAGCTCGGCGGCTTGGAGTATAAAGCGTATGAGGCTCAATGTACGGCTCTGCGGCTTAAACGCAAAATTGAATTGATTCAGGCGAAAAAGAACAGACAGGAAAAGGTTGTTCTTTCTGCTATTGAGGAAACGTTGAAAACAGAATTTGCCGAATATCAGAAGCGTCTTAATGAACAGATTGAAAAAATGAACAAGGCATTGGAACGAAGCAAGTGTAAAGTGCTCACGGATGAAGAAAACAGGGAGTTAAAGAAGATTTATCGCAAAATTGTCAAAGAATTGCATCCTGACTTAAATCCTGATATCTCTGCCGAAAAGGTGAAGTTGTTTAACAATGCCGTCAACGCATATAAAAACGGTGACCTGAATGCACTGAAAATCATAAATGAAATGGTTGGCGACGGTATGCAGCCTGAGCAATCAAAGGATGCGATGACGCAGCTGATTGAAGAAAAAGAACATTTGCTCAGTTTGCTGAAACCGATTAAAGATTCAATAGAGGATATAAAGTCAAAGTATCCGTACAATCTAAAAGAAATCGTGGAGAGCGAAAAGAAAACAGAGCAGATTCGTCACGAGCTCGAACATGTGCTTGAACAATATAATGAGCTGATTGAAATATATAAGCGGACAATTGATGAAATGCTGAGGTAAGAATATGAGTGATTTAATAACTACCGAAACGGGCGGTCTGATGAGCCTGCTCCATAATCAAAACGGAGAACTTGCTATTCCGAAACCGTTTGAAAAGGATATTTTTCTCTTTGATACTCATGTTGCCGGAACGTCATATATCGATGGCATTGAAGAGCTGGAATCGCATCTGAACGAGGACGATAAACTTGACTTCTTCAGAGAGCCCGACAATAAATACGATAAAAGGGCGATTGTTATAAAGACAATTGACGGAGTGAAAATCGGATATGTTCCGAGGTATGATAATGTGATATTTTCACGACTTATGGATGCCGGCAAGCTTCTTTTCGGCAGAATTTCGTCAAAAGAGGGCAGCGGCCGCTGGGTGAGAATTAACATTAAAGTATATTTGCATGAATGACGGATTGAAAATATTAACCGATTTTGTTATAATATTCAAGTGTAAAAAATAAGGAAAGTAATTCCTTTTACCGGAGGAGAAAGATGATTAACAAAGAAAAGCTCAGAAGAGCGATTGAGGATTACAAAAAGGATTTCGGAGAGAGATTTAAAGATGAAAAGTACAAATGGGAAGCGGTAAAGCATTTCCAAGACAATTGGGACATTGATGCAGAAAATTTTTCGGCGATGCTTAAAAATGCGCTGTCAAAGACTGCAAACCTTCTTGCTGCAAGCAGATGGCTCCCGAAAAATATGATTGAGCAGTTCGCAGCCCAAGAGCCGGAAACAGTCAGAAAAATGTTTATTGAACTTTTTGATGAAGAGCAGGATATTTATGCTCGAATCGATGCTTTCAAGAATAAGTCCAATGAGCTTTTGCTGAAATACGGAAACGGTGCA
>CALBHM010000467.1 GCA_937892835.1 uncultured Ruminococcus sp.
ATAAGAAATCAATTCAACATTGTCGAAAAAGATCCTATTGAAATTTATGTTGATATGTGATATAGTTAGAGCGTTGATACATTGATAGGAACTCTATTATTTGTTGCAATTCTGCGTTCAAAATTATCTAAGGTACGCTGAAATCAATGTAGAACGTAAGGAGGTTATCTTTTGAAATACTATAACGCTAAGGATATCAGAAATATTGCTGTTGCAGGTCATGCAGGACGAGGCAAAACAACTCTCGTTGAAGCTATGCTTTATATCGCAGGTCTTACGGACAGACTCGGCAGAGTTGACGACGGAACAGCCGCACTCGACTTTGATCCCGAGGAGAGAAGAAGAAATGTTTCAATCTCTGCAGCCGTCGCTCCGATCGAGTGGAAGGACTGCAAGCTTAATATAATAGACACCCCGGGTCTTTTTGATTTTGAGGGAGAAATGTGCGAAGGCATTGCCGCTTCAGAGTGTGTACTTATCGTTCTCGGCGCAGGCCATAAATATGACGTTGGCGCAGAAAAGGCATTCAAGGCTGCCAAAAAGCGTGGCAAGATGTTTGCAATTACTCGCTGTGATAAGGAGCATGCCGATTTCTATAAGACTTTTGAAGAGATCAAGGCGGTTCATGGCGGCGCAGTTTGCCCTGTTATTGTTCCTTACATAGTTGACGGTCAGGTTAAGGCTTATGTCAATCTTGCAGCTCGCAAGGGTTATGAGTATCACGACGGCAAGGCCGTTGAAATCCCGATGCCCGATGACCCGAAGATTCAGGAAATGCTCGATATTCTCACCGAGGCTGTTGCAACGGCAAGCGATGAGCTTATGGAAAAATTCTTCGCAGGTGAAGAATTTACCCGTAAAGAGATTATTAAGGCTCTCAACGACGGCGTTAACACCAGCTCTGTTTATCCCGTATATGCTTGCTCGGGCTATACAACCGACGGCGTAGACCTTCTCATGGACGAGTTGGCATACTCTGCTCCCGACGCCGCTTCTTATGCAGGCGGTAAGGACGTTGAGTGTGACGAAAACGGTCCTCTTGCAGCACTTTGCTTCAAGACGGTTGCCGACCCGTTCGTAGGCAAGATGTCATATTTCAAGGTTGACAGCGGTAAGATCACACCCGAAACTCCCGTTTATAACGCACGAACAGGCGAAACGGAGCGTATGGGCAAGATCATTACAATAAGAGGAAACAAGTCAGAGGATTGCAAGTGTATTCCTGCCGGAGATATCGGCGTTGTAACAAAGCTCAACTGCGTCAAGACGGGCGATACAATCTGCTCGGCATCGAACGTTATAGAGCTTAGCGGAATCAACTTCCCGAAGCCGTGCCTTTCAATGGCTGTTAAGGCTTGCAAGAAGGGCGACGAGGAGAAGGTTGTTTCGGGTATAAACAGACTTCTCGAAGAGGATCCGACAATCAAGTTTGAGATGAATCATGAGACAAAGGAGCAGATTCTCTCCGGTCTCGGCGAGCAGCACCTTGATATTATCGTTTCCAAGCTCAAAAGCAAGTTCGGTATTGACGTTGAGCTTACACCGCCTCGTGTTGCTTACAGAGAGGCTATCCGCAAGACCGTTAAGGTTCAGGGCCGTCATAAGAAACAGTCGGGCGGTCACGGCCAGTTCGGCGATGTTTGGATTCGCTTTGAGCCGACAGAGGGCGACGATCTCGTATTTGAATCTGAGGTTGTCGGCGGTTCTGTTCCGAAGAACTATTTCCCGGCAGTTGAAAAGGGACTGCGTGAGTGCATGAAGAAGGGCGTTATGGCAGGTTATCCGATGGTTGGTCTCAAGGCTGTTCTTTATGACGGTTCTTACCATCCGGTTGATTCCTCCGAAATGGCATTCAAGACAGCCGCTTCCCTGGCTTTCAAGGCAGGTATTCCGCAGGCAAACCCAGCAATCCTTGAGCCGATAGGAACCCTTAAGGCTCTTATGCCCGAAGCATATCTCGGCGATATCATGGGCGACGTTACAAAGCGTCGCGGACGTGTTCTCGGCATGGGTCCGTCTGAAGAGGATCACAGTGTCCAGGAGCTTGTTGCCGAAGTTCCGATGGCTGAAATGGCTAACTTTGCAACCGTTCTCCGCTCTGTTACGGCAGGCAGAGGATCGTTCACATTTGAGTTCACACGCTATGAGGACGCTCCCGCTCCCGTTGCGGAAAAGGTTATTGCAGACTCAAAGCTTCTTGAGGACGATTGATAAATCAGAATATAAAATCAAGCTCCCCGACCGTAAAAAGTCGGGGAGCAATTTGTCTGTATTTTATCCTATTACCGATTCCGCATAGCGAACGGTTTCCATTGCATCGGCTGCGTATTTGTCTGCGCCTATTTTATCGGCATAGTCCTGAGTGAGCACAGCACCGCCTACGACGGTTTTGCACCGGGGAGCCTTCTCCTTCACAAGCCTAACTGTTTCTTCCATTGCAGGCACTGTCGTTGTCATCAGCGCACTCAATCCGACGAGTGGAGCATGATTTTCTATAACAGCATTCAAAACTGTCTCGGGCGGAACATTTTTGCCGAGGTCGATAACATTGTAGCCGTAATTTTCAAGCAGAAGCTTTACAATGTTCTTTCCGATATCATGGATATCGCCGTGAACGGTTGCAATTACAATATTTCCTTTTTTGACACTGTTGCCGTCCACCGCCATGGTTGCCTTGATAACCTCGAATGATGCCTTTGCCGCTTCCGCACTCATCAGAAGCTGGGGGAGGAAGAGCTTTTTTTCTTCAAATCGCTTGCCGACATCGTCAAGAGCAGGTATAACATGAGCATTTACTATATCAAGCGGAGCACTTTCGCCGAGCATAGCCGTTGTTATCTCGCTTGATTTCTCCTTGAGACCCTTTTCTATCGCTTCTTTGAGGGTAAGTGAGCTTTCCTGCTTAGCTGTCGGCTGAACCTCCTGCTGTGAAGCGAAATTGATGAAATCCATACAGTTGTCATCGAGACCCTTTACAACGTTAAAGCTGTAATAAGCTTCCATCATTCTTGCCGAGTATGGGTTCATGATAGCGGCGGAAAGACCGTTTTCCATTGCAGTTGTGAAGAATGCCGCATTGACAAGCTCCCTTGACGGCAGGCCGAACGAGACGTTGGAAACGCCGAGAGAGGTGTTGCATCCGAGCTGTTCTGTGATTTTTTTGACGGTTTTGAGCGTCGTAACCGCCGACATTTTATCCGCACTGACGGTCATTGCCAACGGGTCGAATATAATATCCTTTTTGTTGATTCCGTACAGGGCGGCAGTCAGAAGAATTTTTCTTGCGATTTTCATTCTGCCCTCAACCGTTGACGGAATTCCTTTTTCATCAAGCGTAAGTGCAACGACAAATCCGCCGTATTTTTTAACAAGAGGAAAAATCGCATTCATGTTTTCCTCTTTACCGTTGACAGAGTTTATCATTGCTTTGCCGTTGTAGCGGCGGAGGGCACTTTCCATGGCGACTGGGTCGGAGGAATCTATTTGCAAGGGCAGGTCGGTCACACATTGAAGCTCGCAAACGGAATTTGTCAGCATTTGAGCCTCGTCAATTCCCGGCAGACCCACGTTAACATCAAGCACATGAACTCCCTTGGCCTGCTGATTTACTGCTTCCTGAAGAATGTAGCCTATGTCTTTTTCAAGAAGAGCCTGCTTAAAGCGTTTTTTACCCGTAGGATTTATTCTTTCTCCTATCAGGATCGGCTTTTTGCCGAAGAAAACTGCTTTGTTGTATGATGTACAAACCGAATAAGTTTTTTTCTCAATTTCTTTCGGCATCATGCCATGGGTAAGCTCGCAAACCTTTTTGATATATTCGGGTGTTGTGCCGCAGCAGCCGCCGACGAGTCTAACTCCGTTTTTAATGGAAAGCTTAATATCCTGCGCAAATTCTTCTGCGTCAACGTCGTAGTATGTCACCTTGCCGTCGCTTTTCGGCAAACCGGCGTTCGGCTTGAACGCAACGGGAACGGAGCAATATTTCAAAAGCTCATCCATAACGCTCATGAGCTGCTTCGGGCCGAGCGAGCAGTTTGCACCGATTGCGTCAACGCCCATTCCTTCGAGCATGGCAGCCATAACTGCCGGGTTCGCTCCTGTCATCAGTCGTCCGTTTTCGCCGTATGCGTTTGTTACGATAATCGGCAGGTCGCTGTTTTCCTTTGCGGCAAGCACAGCGGCCTTTGTCTCGTAGCTGTCGTTCATCGTTTCAATCGTGATGAGGTCAACACCGTATTTTACGCCGATCTTTATCGTTTCGGCAAAGATTTTAACTGCGTCCTCAAAGTCGAGGTCGCCGAGAGGCTTAAGCAATTTTCCTGTCGGGCCTACATCGAGCGCAATAAACTTTTCCTGCTCTCCCGACGAGGCTTTTCTTGCTTCGTCGGCATTTTCTACGGCATGGCAAATAATTTCATCAAGCTCATCTATTTTGAATTTAAGCGTGTTCGCACCGAAGGTGTTGGTGTTTACGACATTGCTGCCGCTGTCGTAGTAGCTTTTGTGTATTTCACGAATTACCTCGGGGCGGGATAAGTTCCACCGCTCGGGCAGCTCACCCGGTTGCAATCCGCTTTTTTGTAAAAGCGTGCCCATGCCGCCGTCGAGGTAAACTATGTTATTTTTAATAAAATCACGAATGTTCATTGAGACACTTCCTGTCATCGGGTTATTCCGACAAATGCTGTTACTGATTTTGACGGCGACATCAACAGTGTGTCGCCGATGGCTACGCCTATCCTCTTGGGGCAGTCGAGCAACGAGAAAATCATTTTTTGAGTTTCAAGCGGCAAGTCACCGTAACCGGGGCTGAATCTCGGTTTGAGCTTTTCTCCGCTTCTTTCAAATTCCGATTTCATTTTCTCGCAAAAATTATCGCAGAGCGCTTCGACCCTTTCGGCTCCGATTGCCTGAAAGCACAGTGCCTTTGTCGGCGAAAGTCTTGAATATTTTGAAATCAGTCGATCGATTCCTACACCGATTGTTGCTGCAAAGACTATTGCTTTATCGCAGCCGCTGAGGTTTCTTGCAAGGTTTTTGCTTTCAATTTGTCCGCACGGCAGAGCTATCGTGTCGCCGTTAATTTCAGCCGTCAAAACGGCATAGCAAACCTTATATTGAAGCATTTCCCGAACCTCGGCGAGACATTCGTCGATAAGCTCAAGAATTTCATCACCGCCGCCGAGCGACGACATGTATCGCATAATCTCTCTTTTGTTTATATCCGGTTCTGTGAATGATAAGCTGTAAACCGTTTCCATAACATCACTTGCCTAAAATATCGGAAAGATTGGATTGTATTTTCTGCGCAACGTCGGGTTTGTTCATTGAATAAACGTGAACATTTTCAATGCCATTTGCATAAAGGTCAATTATTTGATCCGTTGCGTAGGCGATGCCTGCCTGCTTCATGGCAAGGGGATCTGAGCCGAACTTGTCAACAAGGCTTTTGAACCTCTGCGGCATGAATGAGCCGGAAAGCTTTATTGCTCGGTCAACCTGCTTTGCGTTGGTTATCGGCATAATTCCGGCAACGATCGGCACGGTGATGCCGGCCTCACGGATTTTATAAAGGAAATTATATAAAAGATTGTTGTCAAAAAACATCTGCGTCGTCAGGAATTCGCAGCCTGCATCAACCTTTTCTTTAAGGTGTTTGATGTCTTCCTTCTGATTGAGGCTTTCGGGATGAATCTCGGGGTAGCATGCACCGCCGATGCAGAAATCAAAACCGCTTTCCTTGATTTCATGGATAAGGTCAACGGCAAATTGATGATCCCAACTGCTCCTGTCCTCGTTCTCCATTTCCGCAGGAATATCGCCACGCAGTGCAAGAACGTTCTTTATTCCACGCTTGTTCATCTCGGCAATTCGCTCATGAACGGTTTCTTTCGATGAGGAAACACAGGTCAGATGAGCAAGTGTCGGCACGCCGTAATCCTTCATGATATCCTCGGCAATATCGAGCGTATATCGGCTTGTTCCGCCGCCTGCGCCGTAGGTTATGCTCATGTAAGAGGGCTTGAGCTTCGCAATTTCATGAGTTGCGTGCTGAACACTTTCAAAGGCTGTGTCCGTTTTGGGCGGAAAAACCTCAAAAGATAATGACATTTTTCCGTTGTTGAGAATTTCTGTGATTTTCATATATGCCGCTCCCTTCGGGGTCAAGTTACTTCTTTTCTTTAACGCTGTTAAGGCCGTAGTGCATGGCAAAGGTAATGTTGCGCCAATGTTCGGGATCTTCGGTTATGTCCGCACCGTCCGTTGACGGAGCGTGTTTGTCCGTTGTGTAATATTTTTCAAGCTCAAGGTCATAGTTGCCCTGCGCCTTTTGTTCTTCAATATATGCGTCACGCTTGACGTTAAAGGCGTGAAGCTTTTTCATATCCTGCGCCGTGTGAACGCACGACATCATGCTCCATATCGACCAGAATACGACCGAAATCAAAATGAGCCTGCGTGTGAGATTTTCGCTGAGCAGAATTCGGTAAACGAGGATTCCGACAGCTGTTATCGCATAGACATAAATGCCGAACCATGCCCTTGTCGGAAACTGGGGAGAGGCAACCATGACCGCTGCCGCACCGAATGCACCGAGCAGGGCGATTACTGCGATACCTGTCTTTTTGTTGCCGCTTTCACGGTCATATGTGTAAAGGATAATCGCACACACAACGAATGCTCCGACAAATACGGAAAGGAACAAAATCATATTCGCAGGAATGTTTACAAGCCTTGTTGCAATCGAGTTGCCGACCTCGTCGCCGATATCGACACGTCTTGAATTGCCGGGAGCGGAAACCATGAAGAAAAATCCGCACAGTGCACCGATGAGACCTGTGACCGACCAAATCGGAAGATTTCTTTTGTGAACACGGCAGTAAATCATAAAAAGCACGGTAACGCCGATGAATGCTGCGCTTGTGTTTTCATTTGTTGCTCCTGCCGCAAGACAGGCGAGTGTCATAACTATTGTTTTAAGCCATGGAATTTTGTCGTCCTTACCATCGGCATAGAGTCTGAACGGAAGCAGAACGGCGAGCCTGAAAACCGAGCTCCAAAGATAATTTATGCTGCCTGTAAGCCACAGTGCCGTCTTGCCGAAATCCGGAAGAAACGTCCATGCCGCAAGGCAGATGAGCACGAAAAGAACGGCTTTGTGTTCTTTGCTTGTACCCTTGCAATGCTTGTAAATAAGAAGCATCAGCGCAACGTAAGCCGCCGAATTGAGCACATTAAAAACGCCTTTCGGAAGAATCAGAATGCCCTGAACGATTGCATGGATAAGAATTCGTCCGTTCATGACATTGTAGTGCGCTTTCATGGATTCAACGATATCGGAAATACTCTCAACCCTTTGATCTTTAATAGAAAGCAGGATAAAATCACCGATTCCGTTTTCGGAAAAAATATTGAAATAAATATAATCGTCATTGAGATACGGAGTGCAATAATTGAGAAAAAGCATGACGGCAAAAAGAATCACGCTGACAGCGGCTATAACCGCAATGTTCAGCTTTTGTTTAGAGTTGATTTGATTGTCTGCACGGCAAAAAGCGGAATACAATTTGCCCGAAAAAGCCTTGCTTTTTGAAGCGGTTTTTTCGCAGAAAGCGTCAAAGCGATTTTCTTTCATCAATATCCCTCCGTTCATGGGAAATATTATAATACACGGACGAGAAAAAAACAACCATTAATAACGAACATTTCTTGACCGAGTGAATATTTCTGATAGTAGGAATATTTTGTGAAATCGGTGATTTAAATGAACTATCTGACTGAAACAGTCGTCGGAATATTACTGCCGTTTCTCGGGACAACAATCGGAGCGGCGGCGGTGTTTTTTATAAAAGGGAAGGCGAACCCACGTTTCCACCGGGCTATGCTCGGCTTTGCGGCAGGAGTTATGACGGCGGCCTCGGTATGGTCGCTTTTGATTCCGTCAATCGAAGCGGCAGGCTCATGGATTCCGGCCGTTACAGGTTTTCTTGTCGGAACGGCAGCAATGATGCTATTGGATGCGCTTGTGCCCGATTTTGATTTGAATACGGATAAAGAGCCGAAGCTCGGCGAAAACTTTATGCTTTTTGTTGCCGTGACCCTGCACAATATACCCGAGGGTATGGCTGTCGGTGTGGCTTTTGCAGGCTTGATAAGCGGAATTATACCGCTATCGGAGGCGTTGACTCTTTCAATCGGCATTGCCGTACAGAATTTCCCAGAGGGTACGATTATATCAGCTCCTTTGGTGACCGACGGAATGAGCAAAAAAAGAGCGTTCCTTTACGGCGTGATTTCGGGAGCTGTTGAGCCTGTAGCTTCGGTCTTGACAGTGCTTCTCACATGGCTTGTTGCGCCGATATTGCCGTATGTTCTCTCTTTTGCGGCAGGAGCCATGATATATGTCGTGTCGCACGAGCTGATCCCGGAGGCCAAAAGCCGAATCGGAACGGCAGGCACAGCGGT
Source organism: uncultured Ruminococcus sp. (assembly GCA_937892835.1). GTDB lineage: Bacteria > Bacillota > Clostridia > Oscillospirales > Acutalibacteraceae > CAG-488. The sequence goes on from CALBHM010000467.1 coordinate 8,467, forward strand.
CGGATTTGCCATAATGATGCTATTGGACGTTGCAATGGGTTAGTTTTTCGGAATTTTTAAATTTTTTCTGCAAAACATATTGACAAAACCCTTTTGCTGATGTATAATATCAAACGTTCTTTAGCGGAATTGTGTAACGGTAGCACGACAGACTCTGACTCTGTTTGTTGGGGTTCGAAT
>CALBHM010000468.1 GCA_937892835.1 uncultured Ruminococcus sp.
AGAAAAAGGCTCGGCCAATTTTGCCGCATGCTGCGCTCCCGAGGCTGTCAAGAGCGGAGTCAAGGCCGGTGACGTTGTTCGTTCGGTTGCAAAACTTGCAGGCGGAAACGGCGGCGGAAAACCCGATTTTGCAATGGCAGGTGCAAAGAATATAGATAAGGTCGATGAAGCAATCGCAGCGGTTGCCGATATCGTTAAATCTCTTATAAAATAAATCAGGAGGATAATTATGGATTGTCTTTTTTGTAAAATAATTAATGGGGAAATCCCTTCAAATAAGGTCTATGAAGATGAGCTTGTTTATGCTTTCCGTGACATAGAACCTCAGGCACCGACACATATTCTCATTATCCCGAAGCAGCATATCAAGTCTGCAGCCGAGATCGACGAGAGCAACAGTGCCGTTGTGGCTCACATCTTTGAGGTAGCGGCCAAGATCGCAAAGCAGGAAGGTCTTGACGACGGCTTCCGTATAGTCAATAACTGCGGCGATATCGCAGGTCAGACTGTCAAGCATCTTCATTTTCACCTTATGGGCGGCAGAGAATTCGGCTGGCCGGCAGGCTGATAAACTAAATCATTATTGCAGTTAATTCTTTGTCAAAAGCTTGAAAGGAAGTATTTTAAATGTCAGAAACATACAAAATGAAAATTGCAGGACTCGAAAGAGAGCTTCCTGTTTGTCCGCTTAACGAAAATGTTTCCATTGCAGGATTTATTATTTTCGGCGACGTTGAGCTTACCGTTGCGGCCGCAACCGAGCTTCTTAAAAAGCTCCCCGAGTTCGATTACATTGTAACTCCCGAGGCAAAGAGCATTCCTCTTGCTTACGAAATGTCACGTCAGAGCGGCAAAAAATATTTTGTTGTTCGTAAAAAAGAGAAGCTTTATATGCAGAATCCCGTTTCTGTTTCGGTCAAGTCCATTACGACTGCCACAGAGCAGAAGCTCATTCTTGACGGCGCAGACGGCGAGCAGATAAGAGGAAAGAAAATCGTTATTCTCGATGACGTTATTTCAACCGGCAAGTCGCTTGAATCGGTTGAGGAGCTTGTTAACAAGTTCGATGTTGATATCGTTGCCAAGGCGGCAATCCTTGCCGAAGGCGATGCTGCTGACAGAACGGACATTGTTTTCCTTGAGAAGCTTCCCCTCATCTTCAAATGAAATTGAGATACAGGCCCATGGCAATCATGGGCTGCACCTATTTTGACGACAGATTTTCTTTCGCAGCGATCGGCGCAGGAATTATAATTCTTTTGCTTACGGTATTTATTCGTAAATTCCGTGAACGTGTTACTCCGTTCTTTATTGCGGCGGCACTTATCTTTTCGGGAGTTTCCTTTGAGGTTCTCAGCGACTACAAGATATCCTATGCCGACAGTCTGACGGACAAGGAATGCATAGTCGAAGCGACGGTTCTCGATGAGCCGGAGTTTAATCGATCCAGGTATTACTACACGCTCAAAACCGAATCCGTTGACGGCGAGAATTTCAGCGTTAAGCTGTGGCTTTCCGCTTCGCAATATATCAATGCAGAACCGTATGATAAAATAAAGCTTAAAGTTAATATTTATGAAATCGGCTCATTTTCGAGCGACATTAAGCTCTATTATCATTCCAAGGGAATTTTCCTCGGGGGATATGTCAGCAATTACGACGATTATCCGATTGAGATTACCAAGACGGAGAATAAGCCTTTGGCTTATCATCTTCTTAAATTCAGAAAGACTGTTGAAAGCAGAATTCTTGACAAGCTGCCAAATGACTACGGCGGAGTGACAATCGGAATGCTGACCGGCAATAAAAGCTTTATCTCAAATGAGATTATCAATAATATCAGAGCGGCCGGTGTTGCACCCGTATTCGCTGTTTCGGGTATGCACTTATCCGTTTGGGTAATGGGTTTATTTGCAATACTGGAGCTTTTCGGAGTAAAGAAAAGGTTAAATTCTGCAATCGGAATTGCATTTACGCTTTTCTTTATGGGTGTGACGGGCTTTTCCCCGTCTGTTTGCAGAGCCGGAATTATGCTTTTGGTGATTCTCGCCGGCAATTTGTTCAGGCGAAAGGCCGATCCGGTAAACTCGCTCGGCTTTGCCGCACTTATTCTCGGAATAGTTAACCCGATGATTGTTGCCGACATAGGCTTCCTTTTGTCCTTTTCATCAACCTTTGGCATAGTCGCTTTGAATCCGTGGCTCAAAAAACGGATTGAGCCATTGCTGAACGGAGGCTTTATAAAGGCAGTAATCAAGGTTGCCGTCGAATCGGTGTTTGTTTCTGCTTGCGCAACCGTTGCATCTCTTGGCTTTATAATCGTGTTCATCGGTTATGTTTCTGTCTATTCGATTCTTTCAAATCTGTCGATAACTTATGTTGCGTCTCTTTGCATGCTCTGCGGCGGCTTAACGGCCTTGTTTTATCCGCTCGGTACGGCAGGTGATTTCTTCGCCGTTGGGACGGGATGCTTTGCGAAATATATCGTTAAGGTTGTCGGTGACGTTGCACATTGGCCGATTGCGACAATAGATACGTCCAATGTATACTGGACTTACGGCGTGATTGCGTTTTATGCGATTGTTGCGTGCGCATTTCTTGTTTTCAAAAACAAAACGGCTTTTAGGGCCTCTTGCATAGGATGTGCATTGACTATAATGATTTGCTGCTTGCTTTATCATTTTAACTATGCCGGTTATACATATTTCAAGGTGTTGAATGTTGATGACAGCATTGCCGTAATGATTTCGCAGGACGGCAAGAATGCCTTGGTTTGTTCTCAAAGCAAGAACAAATATATTTCATCGACCCTTGATGATGTCAGTCCCGATATGATGATTGCAGACGTTAAAGGTGGCAGTTCACCGGGTATATTGTCGGTTATTAAAGAGAGCAATCCGAAAAAGCTGGTTGTTCCTAAAATCGACAGCTCGTTGACATCGGTATTGCCGAATGATAAAATAACCAAATCCACAAATGCGCAAGTTAATCTTTTTAAGGATACGAGCCTTGAATTTGTTACCGATTCGCATTTTAGCGTCGCTTATTGCACCGCTCAGGATGTGACTATATGTATTCTTCTGCGTGCCGACGACATTGAAAACGTTCCCGAGGAATTCCTCGTCGGAGACGTTTTTATCGGAACGAAGCCGTATGATGAATCGGAATTCGATAATGTAATTATATCAGGAGAGAGCGACGAAAACGGATTGGTTTCAACGGGTGAATTCGGAAATATTGATATAAAAATTAAGGATAATAACTATAAAATAATTGTTGAGGAGGGTTGATAATGCCACAGCTGAGCGAAATTGAATTAAAAAAACAAATCAGCTCGGGCGATTTTGCACGATTATATTTTCTTTACGGCGACGAAAAATATCTTATAAGGCATTATACCGCCCTCATTCAAAAAAAGGCGATTGACCCGGCCTTTGCTGACTTCAATTTTCATCAATATGACGGCAAAGAGGTTGATTTTGACGAGGTTGCGCAAGCGGCCGAAGCCTTGCCTATGATGAGCGAAAGAACGCTTATTCTTATAAAGGATCTTGCCGCAGACAATCTTAATGCTGATACCACGGACAAGTTCCTGAAGCTTATTTCGGATATCCCGGACACAACCGTAATTTTAATTTCAAATCCGAGTACCGATGTCAATATGAAAAGTGCAAAGGGTAAAAAAATGCTTGCCGAAATTGATAAGGCAGGTTGCTCTGTTTCCTTTGAGCATGCCGGGTTAAACCAACTGATTAAGCTTATTGAAAAAGGTGCGGCATCGAGAAATTGCACGATTTCTCAGTCAAACGCACGCTATTTGCTGACGCTGATCGGCGACGATATGACCGTGATTATCAATGAGCTTGACAAGATTTGCGCCTACAGAAAAGAGGGCGAAATCGGAAAAGAGCACATTGACGCCGTTGTTGTCAAGACTGTTCAGGCGAGGGTATTTGACCTCACGAAGGCCTTGACTTCGGGCAACTGCGATCTTGCGATGGATATTCTTGATACGCTCATTGCAATGAAAGAGGAGCCGATTAATATACTCGGCGCCCTTATAACGCCGTATGTCGATATGTACCGTGCAAAGGTTTATTTGAGCGGAGGCTTGAGAGCCGAGGACGCAGGCAAGGATTTTAACTATCGCAACAAGGAATTCAGACTTACTAACGGTGCGAGAGCCGCTTCAAAGTACTCCGTTAATCAGTTGAGAACATTTCTTGATGTTCTTGACGATGCCGACAGGCTTTTGAAGTCAACCTCGGTCAGCGGCAGACTTGTGCTTGAGCAGACAATAACTAAGCTTTTCCTTGTTTCAAACGGTGAAAAGATATGATTAAGGTTGATAAGGTTATCATTGTTGAGGGTAAATACGATAAAGTCAAGCTTTCATCAATGATTGACGGAATAATTATTGAAACAGAGGGCTTTGGCATCTTTAAGGACAAGGATAAGCAAAGGCTTATCAGGAAGCTCGCCGAGGCAAAGGGTATTGTTATACTGACTGACAGCGATTCTGCCGGATTTGTTATCAGAAACTTTATCACTTCGATCGTACCGAAGAAATATATTACAAACGTCTTTATTCCCGATATTTACGGCAAGGAGAAGCGTAAGGAATCGGCGTCTAAAGAGGGCAAGCTCGGTGTTGAGGGCGTTTCGGTTGATGTTTTAAAAGACGCTTTTAGTAAAGCCGGAATCGGCGTTTCTCAAAGCGAAGCTAAGGGAAGAAAAGAAATTACACTTAACGATTTCTTTGACGACGGACTGACCGGAGGAGCAGAAAGCAAGAAAAAAAGAACGGCTTTGTTAAAAAAACTCGATTTGCCGGAAAGAATGTCAACGAAAGCAATGCTCGATATTTTAAATACATTCATCACATATGACGAATACAAAAAACTTATTGATTCGGAGGAGATCTTATGAGAATAGGACACGGATATGACGTACATAAGCTCGTTGAGGGTCGTGATTTGATTGTCGGCGGAGTTAAAATTCCTTATGAAAAGGGTCTTTTGGGTCATTCGGACGCCGATGTTCTTCTTCATGCTGTGAGTGATTCGCTTTTGGGTGCTGCCGCAATGGGCGATATCGGTGGAATGTTCCCGGATAATGATCCTCAGTTCCTTGATGCGGACAGCCTTGTGCTTCTTCGCAGGGTTTTCGAAAGGCTCAGAGACAACGGCTATAAGGTGATAAACGTTGACGCTACAATTATTGCACAAAAGCCGAAGATGAAGCCGTTTATTCCTGAAATGAGAATGAATATCTCCGCCGCTCTTTCAACATCGATTGACAATATCAGCGTTAAGGCGACGACCGAGGAGGAAATGGGCTTTACGGGCAGGGGAGAAGGAATTTCCGCTCACTGCGTCTGCCTTATTGATAAAATCTGAAATATATGTTATAATTAACAAAATAATATTAATCGGAGAAAAATATGAACGCTTTAATGGAAAATGTCAGCGTCCTTTGGGACAGACTTTTGGCTTTGTTCTCTTCTTACAATATAATAACTGATACGCTCGATATAGCTTTTGTTGCTTTTCTCGTTTTCAGCGCAATCAAGATGCTCAAAGAAACGAGGGGAATTCAGATCGTTAAGGGCCTCGTTATTGTTGCAATCATTTACGCAATAATCAGCCTTTTGAACATGCAGGCGAGCACCTATCTCTTCAAGACGATTTTGCGTGACTTTATTCTTGTGCTTATAATTTTGTTTACGCCGGAAATAAGGCATGCGCTTGAAACGATGGGTCGAAGCAGGTTTGCTTTCCTGAACTTTTTCGGTGCTCAGCAGGGTGACGCCCTTTACGAGAGAAAGAAAAGAGCAGTTCTTGAAATATGCAAGGCGTGCCGTGATATGAGCGATAAGAAAATCGGAGCTTTGATTATCTTTGAGCGCAATACAATGCTCGGCGATATCATCAACACAGGAACGGTCGTTGACGCAAAGGTTTCAAGAGAGCTTATTAATGCGCTCTTTTTCCCGAATTCGGCTCTTCACGACGGAGGTGTCGTTATTCGTGACGGCAGGGTTGTTGCGGCCGGCTGTATTCTTCCGCTGACGGATAATAATTCTCTCAGCAGTGAGCTTGGCACAAGGCACAGAGCTTCTCTCGGAATTTCCGAAAAGAGCGACGCAGTGGCCGTTGTTGTTTCAGAAGAAACAGGCAAGATTTCTATTGCCTGCGGCGGTGAGCTAGAGCGAGGAGTTTCCGACGGTATATTGATGGAGAGGCTTATGGATTATATCCTCCCGGATAATGCAAACAAGGAGAAGAAATCATTCTTCTCGGTTCTTCTTACCAATGTAAAGGAGAAATTTAAGAAATGAAAGTTAAAAAGTTGAGCCTCAGACAGCTCTTTTCAAATACAAAATTTCTTGTAATATTTTCTATTGTGGTTGCGTTTATTTTTTGGATTGTCGTAGCTTTGGAATACGCTCCCGTAATTGAAAACGAAATCAAGGATATTCCCGTTAAAATTGACATGAACAACAGCGTTCCCGATAAGCTCGGCCTGCAGATTTTTGGCCAGAGCGATTATACAATCAACGTAACGGTTCGTGGCAACAGATATATTGTCGGCGGAGATCTCTTGACTGCCGATGACTTTGAAGCAACGGCACAGACCGCTTATGTCGATTCCGCAGGAAAGCACAGCCTTGTTGTCAAGGTGACTGCGAAAGATGCAAATGCAGACTATGAGATCGTTTCCAAATCGACAGATTATATTGAAGTTTTCTTTGATAAGTATGCCGAGAAAGAGGTCGAGGTTACACCGAGAATTATTTCCGATCTTGATGATTATACTGCCGATGATTATATGTTTGACAAGGACGATATAATATACGACACAAAAACGGTTAAGGTTTCCGGCGCACAGACCGAGGTTAATTCTATCACGGCGGCATATGCAGACATTCCCATTGAAAAGAAACTTACACAAAGCGAAACGATTGATGCTTCCGTTGTACTCAGTGACGGTAGCGACCTTGATTCAAAATACGTTAAAATCAACGGCGAAAGCAGTTTGACTGTTCCCGTAACGCTTCCTGTTTATAAAATGCAGACATCGGCAGTTTCCGTTTCGTTTAAGAATACACCGTCGGATTATATTAACAGCCCTTTGGTTTACAGCATTTCACCGAGCAGGGTCAGGGTTGCCGTCCTTCAAAACGGTTCGGATACGACTAACTCACTTGAAATCGGCTCTATTGATTTTTCACAGATCACGCCGTCAAACGGAAGCTTTACCTTCCTTGCATCGAACGTAAAAACAGCAAAATTCTTGGACGGTACAACGTCTTTCAGCGTTGAAGTGAACACAGACGGTCTTTCGACAAAGACACTTGAGCCCGGCATTAATTCGATAATGATTACAGGCGGCTCGGGAGTCAGTGCGGGCAACGTGGATCTTGATTCGATTGGGCAGATAACCGTTGTCGGAACGCAGACGGCTCTTAACAGCGTTAATGCCGGTATGCTTGAAATCAGCATCAATCTGACAAACACCAAGCTTGAGGAAGGGGAGAACACTGTACCGATTACGGTGACTCTCAAAAACTCGAAAAACTGCTGGGTAAGCGGAAGCTACACGGCTGTAATTGTACAAAACTAAATATTTGACCGACTAAACGACGGCTAAGTTGTTCAGTCGGTCTTTTAATTATGAAATCATTGTTAAAAAAATCAGAAATTTATTCTTTTTCTGTTGTAAAAGTGACATACAGTGTGCTATAATGTAATGACTGTTAATATGGGAAAAGTTTATATGCTTTTTCAAACATAAGTGAAAGGAGATGTCATAATGAAACAGCTTAAACAACTTTTGGCGATTGCGCTTATTATTGCACTTTCGGTTTCACTCAGCGGCTGCTCATTCAGATTTTCTTCTTTCGATAATCTTCTACGGCCGCCGAGACTTTCGGGCAAATACCAAGGACTTCAGGATTCCTTTGAAAAGCTTGTTGATAAGGATTATAACCTTTCAACACCGGAAAACGGCCTTTATCGTTCGGCGTTTATTGTCAACGATTTTGATATGGATAAGGACGAGGAGGCTCTCGTTTTCTATACCGAAAAGAAAAAGCCCGACCTTGTTAAAATGTATTATTTTGAATTCAAGGATGACAACTGGGTTCCTGTTAATTCATATGACGGACTCGGAAGCTCGGTTGATGAGGTTAAGTTTGCCGATTTGAACCGTGACGGAACTTCGGAAATCATAATCGGCTGGAATTTGTTTTCAAGTAAGACAAATAAAGCTTTTGCTGTTTATGATATTTCTGCCGGAGATTTGAAGCTCATTTCATCTTTCCCGTATTCGTATCTTGATATCATTGACGTAAACGGCGACGGAATAGACGATGTTTTTGCAATGAGCGTTGATTCAACGGTTTCAGATCACTATACCTCAGCAGCAACTGCGTATACGTTTGATTCAAAGTCCGCTTCGCTTCAGATGCTCAGTTCGATTAAAACCGACGGAAATATCTCTTCGTATTCGGATATCAAGGTCGAAAAGGTTGACGATTTACGTCTTATTTATGTTGAAGCATTTAAGGGCGATAACGATATGATAACCGAGGTTATCTATTGGGATGATGACAGGAACACTCTTGTCGCTCCGCTCTTTGATGTTGCAACGCAAACAACGTCGCAAACTCTTCGTCACAATAAGCTTTTCGCTCAGGACATTGATTCGGACGGATTTCTTGAAATTCCGGTCAGCGTAGATATGCCGGGCTCGTCGGTTGTTGACAACAGCGCAAATGCCCTGCTCATGAATGCGTCGAACGAGAAAGCAGAAACACCGACAAAGAATCTTTACTATACCAAATGGGTTAAATTCCGCAATGACAAGCTCAGAGCGGTTCAATATTCAGTTATCGACGAGGACGGCGGATATATTCTTAATATTCCGAGCAGCTGGGTCGGCAGAATAACCGTTCTCGGTAATGACGGACAATGGGATTTCTACCATTGGGACAGCTATGAAGAAAAATTGGGAAATCTTCTGTTCAGCATTTATTATTATGATAAAAACGATGAGCAGGCAAAGACAAAATATAGGAACTCAAAGCTCCTTACTTCATACGGAAGTACGACCTATGTTTACACTATAACGCAGGACGGAGCCGATTTCGGGGTAAAGGACGAAAATCTGACGAAAAACTTTAACACAACGATTTTAGGAGGAAAGAAATGAAACCGATAAAAATCCTGGTTGCCGAGGATGAAGAAACAATAAGAGAATTTATTGTTATCAACCTTAAAAGAGCGGGCTATGAGGTTGTTGAAGCCTTCGACGGTTTAGATGCCTTTGAAAAATACAAGCTCGATCCCGAAGGCATTTCAATAGCTGTTCTTGATATTATGATGCCGAGAATGGACGGACTTGAGCTTTGCAAAAAGCTCAGAGCAATGAGTAACAACATCGGAATTATGATGCTTACGGCCAAAACTCAGGAAATGGATAAGGTCAACGGCTTGCTTCTCGGTGCAGACGACTATGTCACAAAGCCGTTTTCACCGTCCGAGTTCACCGCAAGGGTCGATGCTCTCGCAAGACGTGTTTCTTCGTCACTGAAGCGTAACGGTGTAGAGGATGATGAAAATATTATAACCTCGGGTGAGTTTAAGCTAGATTGCAAGAGCCGGACATTGACATGTAACGGAAAAAAGATTGATGTAACTCAGGTTGAGTTTCAAATTCTTGAATATTTCTTTCGCAATCAGGGAACAAACCTCAGCCGAACGGATATTCTTAACCATGTTTGGGGTACCGAATATTTCGGCGAAGAAAAAATTGTCGACGTAAATATAAGACGAATCAGAAAGAAGATTGAACCCGATCCGTCGAATCCGAAGCATTTGCTTACACGATGGGGATTCGGATATGTTTGGATTTGATTTTTAGTACATAATCAACTTGCAAAGGGGTGATACGGATGGCAGAAAAAAACAGCAAACTTAATTTTAAAGGCGGTCTGACTAAACGTTGGCTTTTTCAGACATCAACAATAATCGTCGCCGTTCTGCTTATCATCTGTGTCGCCGCTGCGTACTTTATTCATTCCTATTACTATGCGACGGTTGAGCGAAAAATCGAGTCATATGCAAACGGGATAGTTGACATTTATTTTGAAAATTATGCTTCAACGGACGATGCGGTTTTTGAAAAGGGTGCTCGTGAGTATATAAGTGATTTTACCGATAAATCCTCTGTTGAGGTTTGGGTTCTCGATAAGTACGGCAGTGTGTTCATCTCGTCGAGCGGATTTCCCGTCAACAGTAAGGTTCAGATTCCGGAATATGAAGATGCGATGACTAACGGGAATAATTTTGCTGTTTGGCACGGACAGAATTCTTCGGGAGAAAAAATTATTTCTTTGACAAAGATTATTACCGATGCGGAGAACAAACAGGTCGGCTCGGTCAGATATATGATTTCCCTGGTTGAAATCGATGATCAAATCAGAACATGGTATTTCATAATATCGCTTGTTTTTTTGATTCTTGTTCTTCTTCTTGTTATCTCGGGAACCGTTTTTATCAGCTCGATTGTAAGGCCGATCCAGGAGGTCTGCGACACGGCGAAAATGATTGCCGACGGTAATTACGATGCGAGAATAGACCACTATCTGTATAAAGACGAAATAGGACAGCTTTGCAACACCATCAATGAGATGGCTGAAAAAATCAAGACCTCGGATAAGATAAAAAATGATTTTATTTCGACGGTTTCTCATGAACTGAGAACGCCGCTGACGGCAATAAAGGGCTGGGGCGAAACGCTTTTGCAGATCGGCGATACCGATCCGAACCTTACCAAGAGAGGCATGAATGTTATAATCAGCGAATCCTCGAGGCTTAACGGTATCGTTGAGGAGCTTCTCGATTTTTCAAGAATGCAAAGCGGCAGAATGGTTCTTAAAAATGAAAAAATGGATATTCTTGCCGAGCTGGACGAAACTGTTTTTGCCTTTAAGGACAGGGCAATGCGAGAGGGCATTGAGCTTGTTTATAATGCACCGAATCTGCCTGCCCCGATGGACGGCGACCCCGATAGAATAAAACAGGTTTTTGTTAATATTCTTGACAACGCTCTCAAATATACAAAGCAGGGCGGAAAAATTGTTGTTTCAACAGAAATCAAGGACGATAAAATTACAATCGTTATTTCGGATACAGGTTGCGGAATTTCCGCCGAGGATCTGCCGCACGTTAAGGAAAAATTCTACAAAACAAACATGACTGTTCACGGCTCTGGAATCGGACTTGCCGTCGTTGACGAAATTGTTCGGCTTCACCATGGAACATTTGATATTGACAGCGTTCTCGGTCAGGGAACAACCGTAACAATCAGCTTTGACATCGACCATGTTGAGCTTGAGGATGTATGGGATATCGACGCAGCGATAGCTGC
>CALBHM010000469.1 GCA_937892835.1 uncultured Ruminococcus sp.
AAGAGGGGTGTTATCAAGCTCGATAATGATACAACGACTACCGCCGTTGCCGAAACGGTTGAAGTGCCGAATTTTGTCGGCAAGCCTTATAACGAAATCGTAGACAACACATATAACACCAAGAACTTCAAGTTTGAGAAGAATGAGGTTTATGATTCAACCGTTGAAGAGGGATATGTAATCAGCCAGAGCGTTGATGTTAACGATAAGGTTCCTGTTGGAACTACAATTAAGCTCGTTGTCAGCAAAGGTAAGCAGAGTATTGTTTTCCCGACCTCGGGCATTATCGGAATGAAGTATGACGATGCGAGAAATCTTTTGACAAAACTTGGCTTTACGGTTGAAAAGTCCGTTAAGCTTAACACTGATAATGAAATTCCCGACACAGTCCAAGGTGCTTCGCTTGAGGAAGGTGCTTCGTATGAAAAGGGTACAACCGTTTTCCTTTTCGTTTGGGGCGAGCCTGAGACTACAGAGCCTGTAACGGAAGAAACGACAGCAGATGAGGAGTTCCCGACTGATGAAAGTGCAGTCAGTGAAGCTCTTGACAGAATTATTAACTTTGGCAGAGGAAACTGAGTCACAGCCCGAGAGCTGTGACTGCAGCTTGCCAAAATATTTTTGATTAGCTTATTATACTTCATCGCCTTTTAGCAATGGGGATTAGACAGATGACGTTAAAAGAAATAATTAATTATAGAAAAGTTTGGATGGGAATTGCGATATTATGGGTGATCTTGCTCCACTTCGGTGTAAAGCTTCCGTCTGCGTTATACCTTATTCAGCTTATTGGTTACGGTGGAGTTGACATCTTTTTCTTTTCATCCGGAATTGGCTGCTATTACTCGTATTCTCGAGATAGAAATCCGGCATCTTTTTTAAAACGACGCTTTAAAAAAATTATGCCTACATATATTATTTTTATTGTGGTATGGTGTATTTATAGGGTAGTTGAATTAGGTATGGATTTTCCTACTGTACTCGGTAATATGTTTTGTATTCAAAATTATACAGGAAAAGGTGGCGAATTCAACTGGTATATCGGTGCAATGTGGGTGTCATATCTTTTAACACCCTATTTTGTCGAGTTTGTTGAAAAAATTAAAAACCCTATACATTATTTGTTTTTCACAATTTTTCTCATTCTTTTTTCAATTCCGTTTTGGAATGTCCCGAGCTTATTGATTGCTTATTCCCGCATCCCAATTTATTTTATCGGAATCACTTTTGCAAAATATTCAAAGTATGTCGATGTTAAGATCCCATTAAAAACCGTTGTTTGTATGACAGTTTTTTCTGTTATTGGCTTAGTAGCTTTATTCTATACATATTTTGAAAAAAGCGATTTGCTTTGGAATTTCGGTATGTGGTGGTATCCTTTTATTCTTATTGCCCCGACTATATGCATTTATTTGTCATTTATCAGCAGATTATTTGAAAAAAATATCATAGGGAGAAAAGCTGTAAAAGGAATTTCATTTATTGGAAATTATACATTTGAATTGTTCCTTGTGCATGCGTTTATCTTTGAAGTGCTGAGAAGATATATAAATGAACATCATCCTGTTCATGCTGAATTATGGTTTATTTCAATTCCGTTCGTTGCATTGGGCACATTTTTGCTTAATCGTTTAACATGTGAGTTTAGAAAATTTTATAAAAAATTTTTTATTAAAAGAATCACAGAAAATATTGATAAATCAACAGAATAATAATTTACAAATAAAACCGCCGGTTAATCCGACGGTTTTGTATTTCTTACGATTATATCTGCCGTTTGTCCTCTTGACGCTTTTATGATATCGACAGGGGAAAGCTCGATTTGGCTTCCGATTCTTCCGGCACTGAGTGTTACCGTATCAAGCGAATTAATATCCTCATGAAAGGTTGTTTTAAAGCTCTTTTTCATTCCTATAGGACTGCAACCGCCGTGAATATAGCCTGTCAAAGGCAGAAGCTCGTCCTGCCTTATCATCTCGATTGATTTTTCTTTAACAGCTTTTGCGGCCTTTTTCAAATCAAGATGCTCTGCAACCGGAACGACAAAAACATAATAGTTCTTTGAAGCGGAGCGGGTGACAAGGGTTTTGTAAACCGAGTTTGGATCCTTGCCGAGAAACTTCGCAACAGTTACTCCGTCCGTCGGTATGTCATCGCCGTGAGGATAAAAATGCGGGATATAATTTATCTTCTGCTTATCAAGCAGACGCATAACATTTGTTTTTGTTTCAGCCATTTGAATCACTCTAAATAATCAACAATTTTCTTTGTCTTGCCGTTTCTGATATACACTCTCGGAACACGGCGTGTTATGCAGCAAAGGAACTCATAATTGAATCTGCCGGAAATATCGCCGATTTCCTCGCATGTGATTTCTTCGTCGCCGTCTTTGCCGATAAGCGTTACACCGTCGCCGATTGAAACGCCGGGAATGTCGGTAACGTCAACCATGAACTGATCCATGCATATCATGCCGACGATTTTCGCTCTTTTGCCGTGAATAAGCACACTGCCTTTATTGGAAAGCAATCTCGGATATCCGTCAGCGTAGCCGACAGGGATTGTTGCGATAACAGTAGGCTTTTCGGCAACATAGGTTGAACCGTAGCTGACCGTATCGCCCTTATGTATTGTTTTAACATTGATAACAAGGCTGTGAAGCTCCATTGCCGGCTCGATATGCAGTTTATCCTTGTGAA
>CALBHM010000470.1 GCA_937892835.1 uncultured Ruminococcus sp.
CGCCTGTGCCGAAAGAATTGTCTTGACAATGACAAGCTCACTCTTGGCATCAATCATCTTCGTCCTCCTTTATGCGTCCCTGCCTGTCATACTCACGGTACATTCTGCCGATAACACCGCTTAAAAGCTCCTCCGCATAATCGTTAAAGGTCATATCGGTTTCGCCGTCTGCCTTTTTCAAAAGGCGCAGCTTGTTAAAGTCCCTGTCCGAAAGACTGAATTCAAATTTAACTGCCATAGATCATTACCTCCATTTGATGTTCCACCGGAACATTTCGTTTCGTGTTTTGATTACATTTATATTTTACTACTTGCGACAGTAGTTTTCAATAGTTATCCCAGACAAAGTTTTCGGCAAATTCCGGTGCAATTCGCACATTGACTTCTGTGTATGGGTGTGATATAATAAGGTATTAAATACTTACGCAAGTAGAAAGAGTGATAATATGCCCGTATCGGAAAAGCAAAAGGGCTACGCCCGCAAATGGGACAAAGAGAATATGCACACCATTTCCACCCGTGTCCGAATGGAAGAATTCAAGGACTACAAGGCTTGGTGTGAAATGCGTGGGGTGACTGTTACCTCCGAGATCAAGCGTTTTGTTATGGACGAGCTCGACAAATATTATGCTGAGCTTGAACGCCTGCATGAGGAAGAACAGAAGAAGTGATACAAAATATTTTGTTCTTTTACATTGGATCACCGTCCTTTCTTGAAATTTATAATTGATTTTTCCGTTGGGATATGGTATAATGGGTTTAAGAATTAGTCGGGGCAAACTGCCCGACCAAATCGGAATTTGGCGAAGTGAGATAGTAAATGAAAATTGAGAACAACATTTTAAAACATTATCTCAAAAATGTTTATTTTATTACAGGTACAGCCTATGCAGGAAAATCAACCACAGTAAAAATGCTTGCTGACCGTTATGACATGGTTTTCTGCGGAGAAAACTATCACTCAAATGTATCGGATGTTGTAGCAACAGATGATGCACAACCCGATATTTGCTTTATGAAGAATCTAACCGATTGGAAAGAGTTTGTTACTCGTACTCCCGAAGAGTATGAACGATGGATTTATAGTGTTGGAAAAGAAACAGCAGAGTTCGAGGAACAGGAAAGTCATTGTTGATACTAATATTCCTATTGATATACTAAAAGAAATATCAGATTATAATCATGTGGTTGTTATGCTTTCACCTCAGTCTATGAGTGTAGAGCGCTTCTTTGACAGAAGTGACCCCGAAAAACAATTTCTTCTCAATGTAATAGAGAGTTGTGAAGATTCCGAAGCGGTTATGGAAAATTACAGACAAGGACTGGCACTTATCAATAGCAAAAAGCACTATGATGAATATGCCAACAGCGGATTTTTCACAGTGGTTCGGCAAGATACAGAGAAAGATACGAAAGAGGAAGTCTGTGAGATAATCGCCAAGCACTTTGGTTTGTCTTGACAAATTCCAATTTGTCGAGCATACCACTCATCGCATAAGCCAACACCTCACAAAATCAAATTGAAAATCCCGACTTCCCCCTGCTCTGCGGTTTGCTCTCATGCTGAACCTCACCCCTTTCACGTTCTTCCTTCTGCCGTTCTTCCTCCCTGCGGATATTCTCCATTTCCGCCTTAGCCTGTTCAAGCAAAACCTGATAATCCGACTTCATCTGATTTTCATACAAGGCATAAAAATCGGAAACGACCTTTTTCTCGGAAACAGCTTCACGGATTTTTCTGTCAGCCTCTTCAAGCCGACTTTTAATATCGGCAAGCATCAGCCTGTGCTTTTCCGAATCTTCAAGCGAGGTTATCCCTGCATCTTTCAGATAATTGTACTGTGCAAGCTCGGAAATATCCTTTGGAAGCAGGGGTCTGCGTTTCAGAATTTCAAGATACTTCGGAATATCGCCGATGAGCTTTTCCTCATCGGCAATTTTCTTTGTAAGGCTGTCCTTTTCGGCTTTCAGATTTTTGAGTCTTGCTTCCGCATCGGAAACAGCTTTCCGAAAATCATCTGCCGAATGAATTTTTTTATCACGCAAATAGAACAGCAGATGGCTTGACCTTTCAACCTCTCTGTATGTGGAAAAGTGCAGGCGTTCGGCTTCGGGACGGCGGTAAAGCTGAATTTGTATCTGCCTGATACACAAAGCATACTCCCTCTGAATGCCCGAATACTTCAAAGCTTCGGACATCGGCATCTCCATATTCTTATGCTCAATGCGGAATTGCAGATGTTCGAGAGCATAACCGTCACCAAGCCGATAACTGCGGATAGGCTTTCGATTCTGCCTGACCTTTATGGAAATATACTTTTCTCGCCGAATGCCATAGCCCTGCTTCTGCAATTCTTTCAGCAGATCATCAACGCTCCCGACACTCTCTTTCATAATTGCCTCGTCAATATCATCACACAATTTCTGCTTCCAAGACTTTCTCTCCTTTCGCATTTTGTACTCGCCGTACTTGTGGTTATATAATTTTTTCGGGTGTTCAATTATTTCAAGCCCGTGAGCAAGAGCAATTTCATCGGAAATAGCTTTGCATCTCCGCAGACTTTCCTTGTTGGCGTACCAGTGCTTACCGTCCATATCGTAAGGGCATACAGCAAAATGATTATGGATATGCCCACGGTCAGTATGGGTTGCACACAGCACCACCGCCTTTTTCCCGAAAACCCTTTCCGCCCATTCTACTCCGATTTGATGAGCTTCATCGGGAGTGACCTCACCCGGCTTGAATGACTGGATATAGTGATGAAGCCGAATTTTCTG
>CALBHM010000471.1 GCA_937892835.1 uncultured Ruminococcus sp.
TCTCAGCGAGATAACATCGGTTCGCTCCATGGGTTCTGTGCCTTACGGCTGCCGCTATCGCCTTATCGACTTCCAGCTTTCCGCAATGGTAAACAGCGGAATCGGCAAGGTAGGCATCATCACAAAGAGCAATTATCAGTCACTCATGGATCATGTCGGTCACGGCAGAGCATGGGATCTTTCCCGCAAAAACGGCGGACTTTATCTTCTCCCGCCTTTTAATATCGGCACAACCGGTATTTATTCAAACAAAATCGAAGCGATTTCAAGCGCAATGAATTTCCTTCGCAATTCTGAGGAAGAATATGTCCTCATGACCGACTGTAACGCTATATATAATGTTGATTTTACCGATATGTTTGAGCGTCACGAAAAATCAGGTGCAGACATCACGATTGCCTATAAGCACTCGGCTGCTCCGGCAATAAGAGAGCTTACGAAGTTTGAGCTTGCGGATGACGGCAGAATTACATCAATAAGCCGTCGCAGCGATGACGAGGCAAACTATTCGCTCAACGTGATTTTTATGAGAAAATCACTTCTTGAAAGACTTATTTCGGAAGCAATCGGTCTCGGCTACCATTCGTTCACCGAGGACGTTCTCCAGAAGAACATTAAATCACTGAAAATTTACGGATGTGAGTTTGACGGCTATGTAAGAGTTATCGACGGAATTCAGAGCTACTTTGAAGCAAACATGGATCTTCTTAAGAAAGATAACCGCAAGGCACTCTTCTCCAAGGAAAAACCGGTATTTACAAAGGTCAAGGATGATGTTCCGGCTATTTACGGTCTTGATTCCCACGCATCGAATTCACTTATTGCCGACGGCTGTGTAATCGAGGGTACGGTCGAGAACAGCGTTCTGTTCAGAGGCGTTCATATCGGCAAGGGCGCAGTCGTCAAAAACTGTGTGCTTATGCAGAACACATATATCAGCGACGACGTTAAGCTTAACTGCGTTATCGCCGACAAAAATGTTGTTATCAAGCCCAACAAAAATCTTTCGGGCGACGTTAAGTTCCCTGTATTTATCGGAAAGGGAATAGTAATCTAAAACATGCCGCAGAATCAACGGTATTGCTTTTAAAAAAGGATGATTTAGATGAAAGTTTTATATGCCACCTCAGAGGCACTCCCGTTCATTGCGAGCGGCGGACTCGGCGATGTAGCAGGCTCTCTGCCGCATGCGCTGAGAAGGAGACTTATCGGCTGCCGTGTTGTTCTTCCTATGTACGACACGATCAAGCAGGAGCTTAAGGACACGATGAAGTTTATCACTCACATCTCTGTTCCCGTAGCATGGCGACGTCAGTATTGCGGAATTTTTGAAGCAAAGCACAACGGCGTTATATATTATCTTATTGACAATCAGTATTATTTCAAGCGTGACACGATTTACGGTCACTATGACGATGCGGAAAGATTCGCTTTCTTCTCCCGTGCCGTTCTTGAAATAATTCCTTATATTGATTTCAAGCCCGACATCATTCATTGCAATGACTGGCAGACGGCATTAACTCCCGTTTACTACTCGGCAATGTATGCAAACTCGCCGGGTTATGAAAACATAAAGACAATTTTCACGATTCACAACATTCAGTATCAGGGTGTTTACGGCAAGGAGCTTCTCGAGGATGTTCTCGGAATTCCTGCCGATAAGGCTTCGCTGCTTGAATATGACGGCTGCATCAACTTCATGAAGGGTGCTATCGAATGCGCCGACAAGGTTACGACCGTCAGCCCGTCATATGCAGACGAAATTCTTGACCCATGGTATTCTCACGGCCTTGACTCAATTCTCAACGAGCGTCGCTACAAGCTCAGCGGTATTCTCAACGGAATTGACACTGTCGGATACGATCCTGCAACGGACAAGTGCATTAAGGCAAACTTTTCTGCCGACGATGTTTCGGGCAAAAAGATTGACAAGGAAGAGCTTCAGAAAGAAATGGGACTTCCCGTTAAGCCCGGCGTTCCCGTAATCGGAATGGTAACAAGACTTGTTTCCCATAAGGGTCTCGACCTCGTTAAGGGAATTCTTGACGAGCTGCTCGCCACATCTGAAATGCAGCTTGTTGTACTCGGCTCGGGCGACTATGAATACGAAAGCTATTTCCGCTGGATTGCCGAGAAATATCCCGACAAGGTGGGCTTAAGAATCGGCTTTGTTCCCGAGCTTGCAAGAAAAATCTATGCCGGTGCGGATATGTTCCTCATGCCGTCAAAGAGTGAGCCTTGCGGCCTCTCTCAGATGGTTGCACTTCGCTACGGCACAGTTCCCATCGTCCGTGAAACAGGCGGTTTGAGAGATTCGATCACCGATTGCGGCGACGGCAAGGGCAACGGCTTCACCTTCAAGAGCTACAACGCTCACGATATGCTCGACGCTATTCGCCGTGCGCTTACTCTCTACTACAACGGCGATTGGAACGAGCTTGTCCTGCGTGCTCTTAACTGCGATTTCAGCTGGGGTCGTTCGGCAAATGCATATATCAGACTTTATAAGGAAACCCTTAAAGGCTGAGCAACTTATTAATTACAATACAATAATGCCCCCGGTGTGTCCTGCGCCGGGGCATTGTAGGTAAAAGGAATAATATATGAAATCATACTACATACAACTTATCCGCAACGGTCTGACCGAGGGCAATGTCAGCGGAAAATACGTCGGCCATATTGATGAGCCTCTCAGCAACGAGGGCGTAGCTCAAATTGAGCAGATGAAAACCGACTACAAATATCCGCCTGTCGACGCTGTTTTTGCAAGTCCGCTTTCACGCTGCACTCAAACGGCGAAAATCATCTATCCGAATTGCGAACCTATTCTTATAAATGGGCTTATTGAATACAACTTCGGCGAATTTGAGGGCAAAACGGCAGAGGAATTACAGGATCACCCTGTTTTCCCCGACTGGCTGGCTGGCAAAAAGGGCGTTGAACCTCCGTTCGGCGAGAGCAACGACGAATTTGCGAACAGAATTGCAAACGCATTTATCAAAATCGTTGACGGACTTATTGAGACCGGCGTTACCCACACGGCGATCGTCACCCACGGCGGAGTTATCATGGCACTTCTGACACTCTTCGGACTTCCGCAAGCCCCTATGCATGAGTGGCTGACCCCCGGCGGCTGCGGCTATACAATAAGAATCACCCCCTCGCTTTGGTCGCAGGGACGCAAGGTTGAGGTTATCGCTCAGATTCCCGAGGTCGAGGGCGAAAAAGACAGCTTCGGCACGGATGACGACGATTTTAACGTTGAGGATTACATTAACGATTAAATTAACCGATAAAGGAGCATATCATGAGAGATTTAAAGAACACTTGCAAAATTGCCGTAATTCAGGCAACTCCTGTCATGTTTGATAAAAAAAGGGGACTGGATAAAGCTCTCAGGCTTATTGATGAATGTTCCTCAAACGGAGCAGAGCTTATTGTATTCCCCGAGCTTTTTATTCCCGGATATCCCTATGGAATGACGTATGGCTTTAAGGTCGGCAGCCGTTCGGAAAACGGACGCAAGGATTGGAAAAAGTATTATGACAATTCCCTGCTTGCCGACGGTGAGGAAATGAAAAAGCTTGCCGAGAGTGCAATAAAGCATAAGGTTTACATAAGTATCGGCTATTCCGAGCGTGATTCACTGAGCGCAACGCTTTATAATTCAAATATGCTTATTTCGCCCGACGGCGAAACGGTCAATCACCGCAAGCTTAAACCGACGGGCAGTGAAAGAGTTGTTTGGGGCGACGCCGATAAGGACTTTTTCCCGGTCATGGAAACTCCGTGGGGTGCAATGGGCAGCATGATCTGCTGGGAAAGCTACATGCCGCTTGCAAGAGTTGCTCTTTATCAAAAAGGAATTACTCTTTATATCTCGCCGAATACAAACGACAATCCCGAATGGCAGAGCACGATTCGCCATATTGCTATAGAGGGCCATTGCTATTTCATCAACTGCGATATGTTCTTCAAAAGGAGCGACTATCCCGAAACGGTTAGTGCGAATGATGAAATTGCCGTCTTGTCCGACAACGTGTGCCGAGGCGGAAGCTGTATTATCGATCCCTACGGTCATGAAGTGACCGAACCGGTGTGGGATAAGGAAGAAATTATCTACGCCGAGCTTGATATGCAGGCTGTTCCGGCAAGCTGAATGGAGCATGACGCATGCGGCCACTATTCACGACCCGATATTTTACATCTTGAAGTTAAAGAAAATTTATAAACGTATGAGGAGTGTTTAAATGAAGCAATACAGAACAGTTATAAAAACAAATAAATTTCCGCAGCTCACACGCCGAGTTTTTACAACGGCTGACGGACTGAAATCCGACAACGTTACGGCGATGCGCTTCGACAACAACGGCGTTCTTTTCGTCGGCACGGATAAGGGGCTTGCACGTTTTGACGGCGAGAAATTCTCCCCTGTTTCAATCGGCGCAAAGGATGCGGCTGTTTCAATGATCTATTTCAACGCTGAAAATCATATGTTTATCGGAGTAGGCAACTCCATGATGGAATTTGACGGCAAGAAGAAGCTTTCCGAGAAAAAGTTCAGCTCCGGACTCGTTGATATCAAGGTTGACCTTGACGGCGCAACGTGGATTTTAACCGAGAGCGTACTCTACAAGCTCGGCGAAAACGGCTATGACATTGAAATCGGCGTTCCCGGCAAGGGCAGCTGTCTTGCCGTTTACAAGAACAACAAGGTCTATGTCGGTACGGCAGGCGGCGGACTTCACGCTCTCGTCGGCAAGCGCTGGCACTGGTCAGAGCTTATGGAAGGTGTCACCGGAATTCTCAGCAATACAATCACCTGCCTTTACATGGACCCTGTCGGTAGTATTTGGGTCGGCACGGACAAGGGTGTTTGTGTTTATGACGACAATAGCTATTGGCTTGATCATTCAAAAATCGTCGGTCTGCCTGATGCACATATAACAGGTATGGCAATCGCAGAAAACGGCGATAAATATTTTTCAACTACAACAGGTCTTATTCACCAGCACAACGGCCGTCTCTCATATTACGGCTACAAACGCTGGCTTCCAAGTCCGAATGCAACAGGTGTTGCAATTTCTCCCGACGGATCAATTTGCGTTTCGACAGACAAGGGCATCAGCCTTTTTGAAACTAAGATGATTTCGCTCAGAGAAAAAGCAAATATCCTCCGTGCACAAACGGAAAAATATAACGTACGCTACGGCTACGTTATTGACCGTGACCTTGAACACGAGGGTGTTCTTTCCACCGACGAGGGCAATATTCTCGCTTCTGACAACGAAGGACTTTGGACAGGTCTCTACACGGCGGCTCTTTGCTTTGAATATGCTTGCACAAAAGACCCAGAGGTTCGCAAAGATGCTCACAGAAGCCTGCTTGCTATGATAAGGCTGACGGAAATAACAGGCATTGACGGCTTCTTTGCCCGTGCTATCAGATATTCGGACGCTGTTGACTACGGCACAGGTGCACGCCACGAATGGCATGTTACCAAAGACGCCGAGGGCAGAGAATGCGAATGGCTCGGCGAAACCTCATCCGACGAGGTTGTAGGCCATTTTTATTGCTACGCTAACTATTTTGACCTTGTTGCCGACGATGAGGAAAAGAAGCTCATTTCCGCCACGGTAAAAAAGATCCTCGACCATATTATTGATAACAATTTTCATCTTGTTGACACTGACGGTCTGCCGACAACATGGGCAAACTGGGATCCAGATCTTCTCAACAACGACCACAAGTGGATCTATGAAAAAGGTACGAATTCGCTTCAGATGCTCACCTTCCTCAAGATAGGCTATCACATAACGGGAGACGAAAAATACGAGAAGCTTTTCGTCGAATTCGCAGGCAAAAAGCACTTTGCAATGAACCTTATGCAATATAAGATTCCCGACGGACACCTTCTTCATATTGACGACAACCACGACTTCCTTATGATTTCACTCTTGATGAAATACACGGATGACCCAAACCTTCGTTCAACCTTTGCGATGGGTCTTACTCATCACTGGGAGGACGAAAAGGTCGAGAGAAACGCTTTCTTTAACTTTGTTTACGGCGCAGTTACAGGCGAATGGTACAATGCCGACGATTGCATTGATGAACTCATGGATATGCCAATGGATCAGGTTATGTGGCCGCTTTACAACAGCTACCGCAAAGATTTGAAATGGGATATGGCTCCTGTAGAACTCGGTATGCCGCCGCAGCTTTATGAACCGTTGCCGGCACATGAAAGAAGAATAACAAGCAATGACAGCAACCGCTTCACCGTTGACAGCGGTGCAGAAGATGTTGCTCAAGAGATTTTCAAAAAATCCGATGAACCAACCGCTTACACAATGTTCCCCGGAACCGGAAATGATAAAGGCTTGGTTTTCAAAACCTGCACTAATTTCACTCATCCGTACTGGTTTGCAAGATATTACGGTCTCATCGAAGACTGCGAATAAGGAGTGTGTAAAATGGGGAAAAAGATTATAGTTGCCGGAGGCGGACACGGCGGAATTGCCGCAGCCGCAATCTTGGCAGAACACGGATTTGACGTCACCGTTTATGAGAAAAATAAACGTGAGGACATGGGCTACGACTGGACGGATATTTTTGACCGCAAGGGCCTTCTTGCCTGCGGAATGGAAATGCCGTCCGAGGATAAATATCGGTTAAAAAACGACATGACATTTTTCAGCCCATCGAGAAACAAAAAGCTCAAGCAGCATGTTCCCGAGGATCAGCTTGAGATTCAGATGGAAAGAAAAGATATTTACGATCATATAATCGCTCATGCAGAAAAATGCGGCGTAAAGTTTGTTTATGAGACTGAAATTCTCGCTCCCGTAATGCTCGGCGGCAGAGTTGCCGGAATTAAAACAAAGAACGAGACAATTTACGCAGACCTTGTCATTGACTCGGCAGGCATAAGCTCTCCGATACGTAAAAATCTTCCCGATGCTCTCGGAATACAGAAAGAGCCGGATAAATATGACACTTTCTATGTTTACCGTGCTTTTTACAACAAGACTGCACCGGTTGAGGACGATAAATACAGGGTTTATCTTCTCTTTGACAACAAACAGCAGATTTGCTGGGTTGCCGACGACGAGGAATACACTGATGTTCTTATCGGCCGCTTCACGCCGCTGACAGACGAAGAGGTTGAGGACACTCTCGAAAAGCTCCGTGAGCTTAACGATGACCTCGGAACAGAGCGTCTCAGAGGCGGACAGTATGTCACTATCCCGGTTCGTCAGCCGCTCGGACTTTTGGTTGCCGACGGATATGCCGCAATCGGTGACAGCGCATTCATGACCGTTCCGATTATCGGCTCGGGAATTGCAAACAGCCTTAAGGCAGCACGCCTGCTTGCAGACGCCGTGCTCGATGACAAAGATGAGCTTTTCAGTGCAGACACTCTCTGGAAATATCAGCGTGATTTTTATAAAAAGCTCGGCGCAGGTCTTGCTCCCATTGCAATCATTAAGCTCATGGTTGCCCGTTTTTCGCCAAAGGATCTTGATTATTTCTTTGACAATGAAATTCTCAATTCCGACGATATGACAATCGGTGCGGACACAAACAGCATTATGTGCTTTATTGAAAAGCTGATGAATCTCAACTCACTCAAGCTCAAGGTAAAGGGAGTTATGAGCGACTTTGTTCTTTCCAAAAAGGTTCTCGGCATGAATACGAGAATCGCCGCCGTTATGGCAATAACCAAGGCTATGCCCGTTCGATACGACCGCAAGCGTGTGCTGTCATGGGTCGAGGGTTATAATAAATGCTTTAAAATTGATTAAGGAGTGTAAAAAATGTTTTCATTCATGAACTGTATCGGTCAGCTTCTCAGCGGATTTCTGACCATAGTTTTCACGGCTCTTTTCAGTCTTTCGTCGCTTCTCGGCGGAATTAACCAAGAGCTGCCGAAAACACCCGAGGATTTCACACCTATTCTCCGTTTTGTTGTTTGCAGCGACGTTCATCTTGATTGCACCAACGACCAGAACAGAGAAACAAAATTCCAGGCGGTTTTCACAGATACTTATAAGTATGCCGCAAAGAGCAGCTACAAAAAGCTCGACGCAGTAATCGTTGCCGGCGACTTTGCAAACAGAGGCCTTGACGAGGAATACATACGTTTCAACGAGCTTGTTGAAAAGAACATCAAGCCCGAAACTCAGCTTCTCACCTGCATGGGCAATCACGAATTTATTAACTATCGTGACTACGACGCAACCATTGCTTACGAGAGATACAAGGCTCTCATCAATGAGAATGTTGACACTCATGTTGTAATCAACGGTTATCATTTCATCGGCGTTTCTTATGACGACAACGGAAAGACATTTAAGGGTAAAACAGAATGGCTTGACACTCAGCTTAAGGAAGCTTCAAAAGACACGCCCGACAAGCCGATTTTTGTTTATCAGCATCCGCACCCGACAGCTACCGTTTACGGCAGCATCAATTGGAGCGATGTTGATATCAGAGCAGTTCTTACAAAATATCCGCAGGTTATTGACTTCTCGGGTCATTCGCATTACACCTCGACCGATCCCCGCTGCGTATGGCAGGGCTCATTCACGGCAATCGGAACAGGCTCAACCTGTGCTCTTATGAGCAACCTGAACTACTTCGGCCATGACGAGGACGCTCCCGGCGACAGCGGTGCATGCTGGATTGTTGAGGTCGATGCAGACGGCAATACAAGACTTCAGCTTTGGGATCTTGCGAATCATCAATTCTTTGAAAAGAATGAATATTACTTTGTAAACAGCACCAAGCCGACAGATCATAAATACACATGGGGCAACATGAAGTCGCTCGACACTGCTCCGCAGTTCCCCGAGGGAGCAACGATAACGGCAAAAAGAACCGTCGACGGCAATGTTGTGCTGAGCTTCCCCGATGCAACGGCTTACTGGGGAGCGGAGAACTACAAAATTTCCGTCACAAAAGGCGTCTTTAAGGACGTTTGGTCTGAGACAGTAGTTTCAAACTATGTCCGCACGGTTTCGGACGGAATGAATGTTGACATTGGCAATCTCGAGGCGGGAACATATACCGTTCGCATTAAGCCATACAGTCCCTATGCAAAGGGCGGCAAAACCCTCAAGGCAACTATTACGGTTGAATAATTTTAATTAAAAGCAGAGCATATCAGAATCAAAAAGGCTTTGATATGCTCTGTTGTTTTATATTAACGAAAAAAGCCGCACAAAACGTGCAGCTTTTCTTTTTGGCGTCCCCGGCGGGATTCGAACCCACGGCCTTTCGCTTAGGAGGCGAACGCTCTATCCGGCTGAGCTACGGAGACATTGCATATTGATTTTCAATGGTTACTGAAATATTTTATCAAAATAACTATCCGTTGTCAACCGTAATTTACATTATTTCGATTGACTTTTGACATGTGAAATGATATACTTTTATATTGAATAAAATTGTAAAGTAGGCGATTTGTTTGAAAAAATCTCTTATCATAATTTCAGCCCTGCTTCTTGTTTTCGCAACCGCTCTGACGGCCTGCGGAAACAAAAATATTATCGTTGATAAGGACGGCCATTCTTATGTCCCCGTTACAAATGAGGATGGCAGCAAACAGCAGGATAAATGGGGTCGTCTTATAATAGAACAAACAGATGAGGACGGCAGCAAGGTTACTCAGCCTTATGTGTTCCCGGACAAAATCACAAACAAGCGAAACACGGAAATTGAAAACGCCGTTGTCAGCGTAAAGGTGCCGAGCGGTTGGGCTGTTTCAAAGGAAACCTCATTTGTAAGACTTCGCCATTCCGGCAAATGCACAAAATCAGGCGTTGCGGCATGTCAGCTTGATTTTGGTTACACACAGAATAAAACCCTTCAGGAAGCCTACAACGAATATCTTATTAACATAGTTAAACTCAATAATATGGGAGATTCAATTTCCGATATTAAGGAATACGAAGTAACCCTCATGGGGAAAAATGCAAAGGCAATTTCCTACAGAGTTGCATCGGAAAATACAGATGTGTTTTATTTTTGCATTGACGACGGTGAGCCGATGATTGAAATTACGGCTTCCGTTTACGATAAATGCTATGACAGTGACAGCATTGTTGAGCTCATCAATTCATGTGCAACAGTCAAGGAACTGCCGACAGACGAGGTAAGCACATATACAACTGCGCCGTTCACCAAGGCATCAGAAAATACTACGACAGCAAATAATCAGTAAGGAGAAATAATCATGCTATTTTCACAGGATATAGGAATTGATCTCGGAACATCAAACACTCTTGTTTTTGTTAAAGGTAAAGGCATAATCATTCGTGAGCCTTCGGTTGTTGCCGTTGACCAGAGATTTACTCCGGTCAAGGTTGTTGCCGTCGGTTCCGAGGCGAAGGATATGATCGGCAGAACTCCCGGTTCTATCGTTGCCCTCCGTCCCTTGCGTGACGGCGTTATTGCCGACTTTGACGCAACGGCCGAGATGCTTAAAAAATTTATTCGCAAAGCTATCACGGCTTCTCCTCTGAGCAAGACGAGAGTTATGATTTGCGTTCCGTCCGGCGTTACCGAGGTTGAGCGCAGGGCCGTAAACGATGCTGCCAAATCGGCAGGTGCAAGATATGTCAGCCTTATCGAAGAACCTATGGCAGCTGCAATCGGTGCAGGCATTGACGTCGAAAAGCCCGAAGGCTCGATGATTGTCGATATCGGCGGCGGCACTGCAGAGGTTGCCGTTGTTGCACTGAGTGATATTGTTACGTCTCGCTCCGTTAAGGGTGCAGGCGACAGCTATGACGAGGCTATCATCAACTATGTCAGAAAAAAATACAATCTTCTCATCGGCGAAAGAACTGCCGAGGATATAAAGATTCAAATCGGTTCTGCTTTCGAATATGAAGGTGAGGGTGCAATCAACGTTAAAGGCAGAAATCTCATCGACGGACTGCCGAAGGACGTTGAGGTTACAGCCGCAGAAATCAGAGATGCACTTAAAGAATCCGTTTATCAGATTGTTGACGCAATCAGGGTTACACTTGAGAACACTCCGCCGGAGCTTGCCGCAGATATTATTGACAACGGCATCACTCTTACGGGCGGCGGTGCACAGCTCAGAGGTCTTGACAAGCTTATTGAAAAGGAAGTTAAGATCCCCGTTACCGTTGCGGAAAATCCGCTTGACTGCGTCGTTGAAGGAACAGGCATTTGCCTTGAGAAACGCCGCTGATGAATAAACTTTCTACATACCAAGGAGGTGAAGAGGAATGAAAAAAATTATCAGAAATCGTGCATTTAAAGCACTTATTTGTGTTATTGTCGCTCTTTCGCTGGGTGCTGTTATTGCCGCATACACGCATAATAACTCGACTCCGCTTTCTTCCGCAACAAGCACAGTGCTTCATCCTCTTCAACGCTTTTCTTCATACCTAAGCTATAAATTTTCCAATTTTAACGACAGCTTTAAGTCGTCCAAAACTCTCCAAGAGGAAAATTCAAAGCTTAAGGAACAAATTGAAGAATATCAAAACAAAATTATTGACTATAATAACATAAAAAAGAAGCTCGGCACTTATGAAGATTTTCTTGGAGTTAAGGAAGAAAATCCCGACTTTAAATTTCAGAACGCAAAGATAATTTCAAATGATTTTGAAAATCCTTTTGCCTCTTTTACACTTAATAAGGGTACAGCAGCAGGTGTTAAAATCAACGACCCTGTTATATATGGCAAAAACCTTATCGGTGTCGTTGCAAGCGTCGGTCCGACTTCTTGCACGGTTTATTCCATTTCAAATCCTAAAATGAACGTCAGTGTTTATGAAACCTATACAGGTGAAATCGGCTATGTTACAGGACTTGGCAAAACAGAGGACAGAATCTACTGCAAGCTGCCGGGACTTAAATCCGAATCATCCGTTTCGCCCAGCGGAATTATCTGCACAACCGGTAATGGCGGAGTTTATCCCAAGGATCTTATCGTCGGAACGGTAGTCAAGCTTGAAAACTCCAAGGAGGATGGCTCATCATACGCCACAATTAGGTCGGCGGTCAATATCGAGGAGCTTTCTGAGGTTTTCATAATCACCGAGTTTGAAGGTCAAGGCGTTATAACCATCACAGGTGACTGATATGAATTATATAGAAGAGCTAAAAAAAAAGGATAACATTAAGAGAAGAATTCTTCTTGCCGTTATGGTTATTGTAACGTTTATATTGCAAACAACGAGTGGATTTTTTCCTGCTCCGTTCGGTATTCACTCATGTTTGCTTGTTCCGGCAACTGTGTGTATCGCAATGTTTGAACGTGAGTTCTCCGGACTGCTTTTCGGTCTTGCCGCAGGTATGATGCTTGAAACCGTCAGCCCGGACAGTGTATGCTTTTATTCGGTTATGTTTACGCTTATAGGATTCACCTCCGGCATGCTCATAACATACCTGATGAGAAACAATCTTGTAACTGCACTTATCTTTACCTTTGCATTTACTCTGCTTCTCAATTCATTGTATTGCTTGTTTTTCTTTGTTTTTGACGGAATAGAAATCAGTTTTGCTTTCTACCTTAAATATTATTTCGCATCAGCAGTTTACACTACGGTATTTACACCTATTTTTTATTTTCTTGTCAGGCTTACGGTAAAAAATATAAAATAAAAACTTTTAATTCTTAAAAATGAAGGAGTGAAAAATTTGAGACTTGCACGTGAAGAAAAAAAAGGAAGATTTATTGCAATGGTAACTGTATTTATTTGTCTTACGGCAGTTTTCATTTTCACTCTTGCAAAAAATCAAATAATCGACGGCAAAAAAGATACAGCATCCAA
Organism: uncultured Ruminococcus sp.; assembly: GCA_937892835.1. Classification (GTDB taxonomy): domain Bacteria; phylum Bacillota; class Clostridia; order Oscillospirales; family Acutalibacteraceae; genus CAG-488. The sequence goes on from CALBHM010000471.1 coordinate 12,819, forward strand.
CACTGCTTCTGTTGAATCTTCCGAAATCAAGGCAACAAGGGGTCAGATTCTTGACCGCAACGGCAACATTATTGTCGGCAACCGTCAAGGTAACGATGTCGTTTTCAATGCAGCCGAATTCCCGGAATATTCCGAGCAAGAGGAACGAAATAAACTAATAAAATCTCTAATTGACCTTTTTGAAAAAAATAACGTCAAATGGAATGACGATATGCCGATTATTATGGATGCAAACGGAAATTATCAATTTGCCGAGGACAGAGACAAGGATATCGAAACCATGAAATCCCGTGACATTCTGCGTCTTAACAAGTACGCAACGGCAGATGATTGCATGAATGAGCTTGTCGAAAGATACAAACTTGAAAGCTATTCAAAAGCAGACAGAAGAAAAATCGCCTCGGTTTGCTATGAAATGAAAATTAATCAGTTTAATTCTGCCAATCCATATGTTTTTGCAACAGATGTTACCGATCAGGTAGCATCTGTAATAAAAGAAAACAGCCGATTTTATAAAGGCGTTGATATTAAAATCGGTAACTACCGTGAATATGCCGACGGAACACTTGCTCCGCATATAATAGGAGTTACAGGCGTTATTAGCGCAGAGGAATATGCCGAACTGAAAAATGACGGTTACGGAATGGATGATATTGTCGGAAAAACCGGCATTGAGCAGCTCTTTGAAAAACAGCTTAAAGGCAAAAACGGCACAAAAGTCGTTACAACAGCCCTTGACGGCACACAGACAACAGTCACTAAGGGTCTTGAAAACGGTGATAATGTTTTTCTCACCCTTGACGCAGGACTTCAAAAGGTCACTCAGGATGCCCTGGCCGCAAAAATTGCTTCACTTGACAGTGCCAATAAGGGCGGCGGTGCAGCAGTTGTTATGAACTGCAAAACAGGCGAGATACTTGCCATTGCAACATATCCTTCATATGACCTCAATACATACTATAAGGACTATTCTAAGCTTGCAAAGGATGCAAATTCACCCCTCTATAACCGTGCACTGCTAAGCACCTATGCTCCCGGTTCAACGGCAAAGGTTTCAACGGCAATCGGCATTCTCGAGGAGGGCGTTGCCGATGAAAATTCAACGATTGAATGTACCGGAACATATAAATACGGCCTTGTATGTAACAATAACCCAGAAACGACAACGATTGATATCAGAACTGCTATCCAGGATTCCTGCAATATCTATTTCTACCATTTCGGCGGGGAGTTGCTCGGAATTGAAAAGATGAACATGTACCGTGAAATGCTTGGCCTCGGCCAACCGACCGGCATTGAGCTTGAAGAAAATACCGGAGTTCTTGATTCGCCGAGCTATCGTGCCTCAATCGGCCAAACATGGCAGACCGGTTTTTCACTTCAATCGGCTATCGGACAGGCCGGCAACCTTTTTACTCCGCTTCAGCTTTGCAACTATGTTTCAACAATCGCAAACGGCGGAACTCGCTATGCTGCTCATATAGTCAAGGCAGTTTATTCATCAGATAATTCTACTATTATTGAAGAAAAACAGCCTGAAGTTCTTTGTGAAACAGGATTCAAGAAGAAAAACATTCAGATTATTAAAGAAGGCATGCGCCGAGTTGCAACGGTAACTCTTGCGGGAAGCTTTGATGACTCCGTAGTTGAGGTCGCATGCAAAACAGGTACTTCGACTCTTGAAAAAACAATTAACGGTAAAACCGGCATCTACACAAACGGTTTTCTTATTACTATGGCACCGTATGATGATCCTGAAATTTGCGTTGCTGTTGCCGTTGAGGGTGCATATTCCGGCGGTAGCCTTGCTCCTATAGCATCTTCTGTTTACAATTATTATTATAAAAACAAGGTCACCACGGGCGAAAACGACAACGTTCAGGACGATCAAAGCGAGCAGAACGAATACAGCGATCTCCTTAGATAAATCGAACAGGAAGTGAATCAAATGGCAAGAAAAATTGTTTTGGCTTCAGGCAAAGGCGGAGTGGGAAAGTCCTCACTGACTGCCGGCATTGCTATTGAGCTTTGCAACATGGGTCAGAGCGTTTTGGTTGTTGATTTTGACATTGGAATGGGCTGCCTTGACCTTATTCTCGCTTCCGATGACACAGGTATTTTCAACTGGGGTGACGTAATTACAGGCTCCTGTGAACCAATGCAGGCTCTTCGCTCAACCGTTGGACCGTCACTTTTAACCGCCCCGACCTATTTCAGCGATGAATACAACGAGCAAAGTGTCAAGGAAATGATCGAAAATTACGATGACAGCTTTGATTATATTCTCATGGATGCTCCAGCCGGTGTTAGCGGAGGATTTCTCCTTGCAGCTGCGTGTGCCGATGAGGGAATTATTGTTTCAACAGCAGATGAGGTCTGCGTCCGAGTCGGTTCATTTGCCGGTGACAAGCTCTCAACACTTGGCGTTGGCGAAATTAAACTCGTTATAAACCGTTTTAATAAAAAGCAAACAACTCGAGGACACTATCTTAATATTGATGAGGTTATTGACGCAACATCGCTTCAGCTCATCGGAGTTGTTCCCGAGGACAATAAAATTTCCTATTGCTCCGTTACCGGCATGAGAATGCTCGATAACTCAAAAGCCAAGGAAGCCTTTAAGCGTATTGCAATGCGTCTTGAGGGATATAACATTAATCTTAAATTGTGAGGTCACCACAATGAGTGATTTATCAGCAATCGCCGCCATATCCACACCGTTGGGTACCGGCGGCGTTGGAATTATCAGAATATCGGGAAAAAGTGCAACAGAAATTGCCGACAGAATTTTTGTTTCTGTAAACGGGAAAAAGCTCAATGCTTCAAAAGGCTACCGTGCTTATTTCGGCAAAATTTATGATGGGGATTCTCCTGTTGATGAAGTTGTTTGTCTTGTTTTTCGTGCGCCCCACAGCTATACGGGAGAGGACACGGTTGAAATTAACTGCCACGGCGGAGTTTTTTTGATGAAAAAAATACTTCGTCTTGTTTTAGAGAACGGTGCGCAAGCCGCTGCTCCCGGTGAATTTACAAAAAGGGCTTTTCTTAACGGTAAGCTCGACCTTTCCGAGGCCGAAAGCGTTATGACACTTATCTCCGCTCAAGGCGAACAGGGTGCAAATGCTGCTTTTAACCAGCTTGAGGGAACTCTCAGCCGTAAAATTGATAAAATTAATTCATCTCTCCTTTCTCTTGCGGCTCACATTGCCGCTTGGGTCGATTATCCTGACGATGAGATTGAAGAATTGGGAGAAAATGAACTATATAATACAATAAATAATGCAAATTTAGAATTATCTGCTCTATTAAATAATTTTGACAGCGGAATGGCTATTACAAACGGTGTTGAAGCGGCAATAGTCGGAAAGCCGAATGTCGGCAAGTCAACTCTTATGAACCTTTTGACAGGCTATGACCGCTCCATTGTTACCGAGATTGAAGGAACAACAAGAGACGTTGTTGAAGAAACCGTAAATCTTAACGGCTGTATTCTCAGAATCTCCGACACAGCAGGTATGAGAGAAACAGGCGACATTGTAGAAAAACTCGGCGTTGAACGCAGCAGAAAGAAGCTCGAACGTGCTTCAATCGTTTTTGCCGTTTTTGACCTTTCAAAACCGCTATCCGATGAGGATAGAGAGCTCATTAACGAATGTAAAGGCAAAAATGTTATACCTATTATAAATAAAACCGACCTTAAACCGTGTCTTGATGTTGATTACATAAAAAACACACTCAATACTCCCCTGTTTATTTCGGCTAAAAACGGTGACGGCTATGATGAACTTTGCGATCGAGTCGCAAACCTTATGGGAACAAAAAATTTTGATACATCCTCAGCAATGCTTGTTAACGAACGACAACGAGCTTGCTGCCAAAAAGCTGTTAATGCTTTGAATGATGCTCTTGAAGCCTTAAATATTGGGCTTACACCGGATGCAATCGGTGTTTGTGTCGACGATGCAATCGCTGCATTGCTTGAATTGACAGGTCAAAAGGCAAGCGAAGCTGTCGTAGATGAGGTTTTCAGACAATTCTGCGTAGGAAAATAAAGAAAAGAGAAGTTTTATGGAATATTTTGCAAAGGATTATCAGGTTATAGTTATCGGTGCAGGCCATGCCGGCATTGAAGCCGGTCTTGCTGCTGCACGCCTTGGCTGCGAAACCTGTGTTTTTACAATTAATCTTGACTGGGTTGGCAATATGGCATGCAATCCGTCAATCGGAGGCACTTCAAAAGGACATCTTGTCCGTGAAATAGATGCTCTCGGCGGTGAAATGGGCAAAGCAGCTGACGCTAACACTCTTCAAAGCCGCATTCTCAATCTCGGAAAAGGCCCGGCTGTTCACAGCTTACGTGCACAAATTGACCGTCGTCTTTACTCCGACTATATGAAACATGCGCTTGAAATACAGGATAATCTTGACCTTCGCCAGGGTGAAATTATTGACATTCAAAAGCTTGATAATGGCAAATGGCAGCTTAAAACTCACCTTGAAGCAGTTTACACCGCCGATTGCGTAATTCTTGCAACAGGAACATTCCTCAGCGGTAAAGTTTATGTTGGTGATGTTTCCTACGAAAGCGGCCCTGACGGTATGTTTCCGGCTAAAAAACTCGGTGAAGCCCTTAAACGAATCGGAATACCAACAAGACGCTTTAAAACAGGTACTCCGTCACGAGTAAACAAGAAAACTGTTGACTGTGATGCTCTTGAAATTCAAAACGGCGACGAAAGAATTGTTCCTTTTTCATTTGATAACAATAGAAATATTCAAAACAAGCTTCCTTGTTATATTACTTATACAAATCTTGATACTAAAGATGTTATTTTAAAGAATTTGCACCGCTCTCCGCTTTACAGCGGCAAAATTGACGGAAAAGGTCCTCGCTATTGCCCAAGTATTGAGGATAAAATTGTTCGTTTTGCTGAAAAAGAGCGGCATCAGATTTTTATAGAGCCTTGCGGAGAGCATACCGAAGAAATGTATCTCCAGGGTCTTTCATCTTCGCTTCCCGAGGATGTTCAGCTTAAATTTATCAGAACAATTCCCGGACTTGAGCATGCCGAGCTTATGCGAACGGCTTATGCCATTGAATACGACTGCGTTGATCCGCTTGCCCTTAAGGCAAGTCTTGAATTTCTTGATTATGACGGCCTTTTTGGAGCAGGTCAATTTAATGGCTCTTCGGGTTATGAGGAGGCTGCGGCACAGGGTCTCGTTGCCGGAATCAACGCTGCAAGAAAAGTTCAGGGACAAAAACCTCTTATTTTGGAACGTTCGGGCTCATATATAGGCACACTGATTGATGATCTTGTCACTAAAGGTTGTTCCGACCCTTACAGAATGATGACATCACGCTCTGAATACCGACTTTTACTTCGTCAGGATAATGCCGATCGACGTTTGACACCTATCGGTCATGAAATAGGCCTTATAGATGATGAACGCTATGAAAAATTTCTCAAAAAGCTTGATCTTATTGCTGCTGAAAAGGAACGTACTCAAAAAACAGTTTTTGCACCATCGGAGACATTAAACAATATTCTTGTTTCACGTGAAACATCCAAAGCAACAACAGGTGTTCGTCTTTGTGACTTGCTTAAAAGACCGCAAATTGGATATGACTGTTTAACTCCTATTGACGTTGACAGACCCGATTTGCCATATGAAATCTTTGAACAGGTCGAAATTGATACGAAATATGAGGGCTATATTAAGCGTCAGCAGGCTCAGGTTGACGAGATGCACCGTCTTGAGGTGCAAACGCTTTTCGATGATATAGATTATAATTCAATACTCGGTCTAAGGTTGGAAGCAAGAGAAAAGCTCTCGAAAATTCGACCGCACAGCATAGGTCAGGCTTCCAGAATATCCGGCGTAAGCCCATCGGATATATCGGTTTTACTTATCTACCTTGAAAAGGAGCGCAGAAATGATAAATAAAACTCTTTTAAAAGCTGAAGCTGAAAAAATCGGCGTTCCTCTCGACGAAACAGCACTAAAAAGGCTTGATATTTATGCCGAAATGCTTGTTGAAACGAATAAAACCCTTAATCTCACGGCAATAACCGATCCTGATGAGATTGTATATAAGCATTTTATAGATTCACTTGCACTTCTGACTTGTGTCGATTTTAAAGAAAATGCGAAGGTAATTGATGTTGGCACAGGTGCAGGATTTCCCGGAGTTGTTCTGCTGATTGCACGTCCTGATTTAAATATGACCTTGCTCGATGGTACAAACAAGCGACTTGTATTTATTTCAAATGTTCTTAATGAGCTTGACCTTAAAGCAAACGTAGTTCATATGCGAGCTGAGCTTGCAGGAAAAGACGAAAACTTCCGTGAACAATTTGATGTTGTTACAGCGAGAGCGGTCGCAAATCTCAATACTTTAAGTGAGTACTGCATGCCGTTTGTAAAGATCGGAGGATATTTTGCTCCGATGAAGTCGGCCAAAACCGATGAAGAAGTTGCAACGGCAAAAGGTGCAATTAAACTTTTAGGCGGCAAGATTAAAGAAATTAAAGAATTAAACATAGATAATTGCGGCGAAAGATACGTTATTTTAACAAAAAAAATATCGCAAACTCCGTCAAAATATCCACGAGCTTCGGCACAAATATCAAAAAAACCGCTCTCATAAACGAAAAACAACGTGAAATACAGCATTTTTAGTCAATGAAAAACAGTGGACAACCTTCTTTTGTCGTGTTACAGTATTTTTGTGGTACGCATAAGGAGGTTTATTCTATGCTCAAAAACCAAACTAAATTTAAGAAAAGCAATGAAGTAATTATGCTTCCGGCACGGCTTATTCAACCAAATCCCCATCAGCCCAGGAAGAGCTTTAATTGGGATGACCTTGAAGGACTTGCTGAGAGTATTCACTACAATGGACTATTGCAGCCGATTACAGTCAGGAAAAAGGAAAACGGTAAATATGAACTTATTTCAGGCGAGCGAAGACTTAGAGCATGCAAAATGGCAGGCTTATCGTCTATACCGTCAATTGTGGTTGATGTTGACGAAGAAAGATCCGCAATGCTCGCAGTAATCGAAAACTTACAAAGAGAAAATTTGCACTTTTTTGAAGAAGCAATGGCAATAGAACGGCTTATAAAGGGATTCGGATTCAGCCAAGAGGAAGTTGCAAAGAAGCTCGGCAAATCTCAATCCGCACTTTCAAATAAACTGAGAATTCTTCGTTTGCCCGACGAAATACGATACAGCGTCATGCTTTACGGTCTGACAGAGCGTCACGCAAGAGCTTTGCTTAGGTTGCCGACTGTTGCCATGATGGAACAAGCTCTCGATACAATAGTTGAACAAGGATTGACTGTCAATGCATCTGAACAGCTTATAACGGAAATGCTTAACAAAGAGCCTGAAAAAGAAAAAAAGGGTAAAAGAGTGATGGTTTTTAAGGATGTCCGTATTTTTATAAATACGCTCAATCATGCCGTCAGCACTATGAGAAAAAGCGGTATAAATGCATCAGCCACTAAAAATGAAACAGACCAATACATAGAATATGTTGTCAAAATAAATAAGCCTGAAAATGTAAACTGCAAATGAGACGGGGAGACCCGTCTTTTTTGTTTCACGTGAAACAAAAAATGTAAAACATAAGATATTTTTTATTTTAATCTTTTCTTTTACATGCAGTTGTGATATAATCTTATTCATGGAGAATATAAGGAAGTGAATATATGGCAAAAATAATAGCGGTTGTAAATCAGAAGGGCGGAGTCGGAAAAACAACGTCGACCGTCAATCTTGCAGCATCCGTTGCATATAAGGGTCAAAAAGTTCTTTTGATGGATATTGACCCTCAGGGTAACGCTTCAAGCGGACTTGGAATCAACAAAAGAGAGCTTGAAACATCATCCTATGATGTTATAGTCAATTCATTACCGATTGAAAAGGCAATGATAAAGACTAAGTTTGAAAATCTTTGGGTTCTGCCGTCAAACATGAATCTTGCCGGTGCAGAGCTTGAGCTTGTTGATATGCAGCGTCGTGAGAGCAAAATAAAAAATGCGGTTGCTCCGATTAAGTCGGATTTTGATTATATTTTTCTTGATTGTCCGCCGTCGTTGGGTCTTATTACACTTAATGCTTTGTGTGCGGCAGACACAGTTTTAGTCCCGATTCAGTGTGAATATTATGCACTTGAGGGTCTTTCACAGCTTATGTCAACGATTCGTCAGGTTAAAAGACTCTATAATCCACATATTGATATGGAGGGTGTGCTTTTGACAATGTATGACGGCCGACTTAATTTAACTCAGCAAGTAGTAGGCGAGCTTAAACGATTTTTCCCGAAGAAAGTTTATGCAACTGCAATTCCGAGAAACGTCAAGCTTTCCGAAGCACCCAGCTATGGACTGCCGATATATTATTATGACAAAAGCTCAAAGGGTGCAATGGCATATGATGCGCTTGCGGATGAATTTTTAAAACAAAACGGTAAGGAGGTATCCTGAAAATGGCAAAAAAAATAGGTGGATTAGGCAGGGGACTTGGCTCCCTTTTTG
>CALBHM010000472.1 GCA_937892835.1 uncultured Ruminococcus sp.
GAAGCCAGAAATCGGGCATCTCGGTCTGCCAGCCGTCAACAAGCTTCTGCTTGAAAATTCCGTATTCGTAAAGAATCGAATAGCCTCTCGCGGGATAGCACTGTGTTGCAAGTCCGTCGAGATAGCACGCGGCAAGTCTGCCGAGACCGCCGTTGCCGAGACCTGCGTCGGGTTCGCAGTCGTAAAGCTTATCAAGCTTTATACCGAAATCCTTGAGAGCGGATTCCATCGTTTTGGTAAGATTGAGATTGTAAAGATTGTTCTTGAGCGAACGACCCATGAGGAATTCCATGCAGAGATAATAGATCTTCTTTGAATCGGATTTCTTCGCTTCGTTATGAAACTCTTTCCTGCCTTGCATCATCATGTCACGCAGAATAAGCGCAACGGCCTTGTAATAAAGGTCATAGGTTGCTTCCTCGGGTGAAACACCGTAAAAATGGGAAAGCTTATTAACAATAAGCTCCTTTGCTTCCTTTTTTGTAAGTTTATAATTCATAAAAAGCCTCCTGACTTGTGTTTGCTTATTTTATTTTATACTATTTCTCAGAAAAATACAACACCCTATTTGAATTTGCTTATACGAATTTCAAGCTCATATTTTATGCACTTCAACGAAAAATATTTATCATTTAGATAAAACGGAAAAATAAATATAAATTTTGAACAAAATATAGAGCTTTATTCAATACAATATCGAAAAACAATGAAGCCGATAAAACAAATAATGTCAAAAAAATGCGAAAAAACTCTTTATCGAAAATGAATTTTATAGTATAATACCTTCATAATCTTAATATTTGCGAAGTTATGCGCAATTATTCTGCGGAGGTATAGTTATGGGAAAAAACAAAGTCAGACTCACGATCGGAGGACTGGACTATTATATCACGACTGATGAGGAAATCGCTTACATGAAAAATCTCGGCGAGGATTTGGATGACGAAATAACAGGCCTTATCCATGATCATCCGAGACTTTCTCAGGTGCAGGCGGCGGTTCTCAGTGCCCTTGACTATGCCGACAGACTTAAACAGGCGGAAAAATCAAGCGAATTTCTTAAGCCTCAGATTCAGATGTATATGGAGGATGCCGCAAAGGCAAAGACGGAGGCCGAAATGGCTCGCCGTGAAGCCGAGCGCATGACGAGAGACCTCAGAAGCATTCGCCGCAGTCTCGAAGAAAAGGAAATGTTATGATAAAACCTGAAATTCTTGCGCCTGCCGGTTCGCCACAGGCGCTTATTGCAGCAGTTCGCAGCGGAGCGGACGCCGTTTATCTCGGTGTCAAAAGCCTTAACGCAAGGCGTAGTGCGGAAAATTTTGATGATGAACAGCTTAAAGAGGCTGTTGAGTATTGCCACAAGCACAATGTAAAGGTTCATCTAACTCTTAATACGCTTGTTTCGGACAGCGAGCTTGAAAAAGCTCAGGAAGCGGTTCGGCTTGCGTGCGAATCAGGAGTTGATGCAATAATTGTGCAGGATATCGGACTTGCAGAGCTTATTCGAAGAATTGCACCCGATATGCCGCTCCACGCTTCAACCCAGATGTCCGTCCAGACCGCCGCAGGTCTCAAAAGACTTAAAAAGCTTGGCTTTACCCGTGCCGTTCTTCCTCGTGAATTATCAAAAGAGGAAATCAAAAAGCTTTGCGAAAATTCACCTATTGAGCTTGAATGCTTTATACACGGTGCACTTTGCATGTGTGTCTCCGGCCAATGTCTATTCAGTGCCGTCCTCGGCTCACGGAGCGGCAACAGGGGAGCTTGTGCTCAGCCGTGCCGTTTGCCTTTCGGAGTTGAAAACGGAACAGGGCATGACCTAAGCTTAAAAGACCTTTCGCTTATTGATTATATCGCCGAAATGGCTGAAATAGGCGTTTGCTCATTTAAAATTGAGGGTAGAATGAAGCGTCCGGAATACGTTGCCGCAGCAGTCAAGGCTTGCCGCAATAGCGTTGACGGAGTGAGCGATAATGCGCTCAGAGACGATCTGCGTTCTGTGTTTTCCCGTTCCGGATTCACAGATGGATATTACAGAAATAAGCTTGGTTATGATATGTTCGGAATTCGACGCAAGGATGATGTTACGGCGGCTTCCGGCGTTCTCAAAAAGCTTGAAAAGCTCTATGAAAAAGAAAAAGTGGATACTGTTGTTGATTTTGCTTTTACAGCTTTGAAAGATGAACCGATATCGCTTGCCGCAAGGGCAGGAACGAAAACCGTTTTCGCCGAGGGTGATGTGCCGCAGCTTGCAATGAATAAGGCGACGACTGCCGAGGCTGTTCATAATCAGCTTTCAAAGGTTGGCGGAACAAGATTTGTGTGTGGCGATATTGATATCGAGCTTGACGACGGACTTTTTATCCCCGTATCCGAGCTTAACAAGCTTCGCCGTGAGGTTATCGAGAAGCTCGACGAGGACAAGGCTCAGATAAAAAGCTTCACTCCCGAATATATTAAAATACAGCCGCATGTTCCGGGCAAAAAACGACTTATCTGCCGCTTTGCCGACGTTGAAAATATACCTGAAAATTGGGATTATATAGAGCAGGTCATTGTGCCGCTGGGCGAAGAACGTAAGGTTAAAAAATCGCTCAGAGTCAGCGTTGAAGTGCCGAGAGGGATTTTCTCAGATGACGAAAGAATTCTCGAGAAGCTGAAAAGCGCAAAGGAATTCGGCATAACCGAGGCTTGGGCAGGTACGCTTGACGGTATTGTGTTGATTCAAAAGGCGGGTCTGAAGCCGAATGCTTTTATTGGTTCAAATGTGTTTAATTCACTTTCCGTTAAAACGCTTGAAAATATGGGTGTGAACAGAATTTTGCTTTCACCGGAGCTGACATTGGCACAGGCTCAAGCAATCGGCGGAGATGCGCCGAGGGGCGTTTTTGCCTATGGCAGGCTGCCGTTGATGCTGACGAGGAATTGCCCGCAGAAGAACGGCAAATCATGTGCCGAATGCAGACGCACGGGTAAGCTGATCGACCGCAGGGGAATTGATTTTCCGATTGACTGCCGTTCGGGATGCAGCGAAATCCTCAACAGCGTTCCCGTCTATATGGCGGACAGACTCAGCGAGATAAGAAACATGGATTTCATGCTTCTCTATTTCACGGATGAGAGCAAAGAAAAAACGTCGCTCGTGATTCAGGATTATATCAAAGGTTCAAAGAAACCGCATGGCGAATTCACAAGAGGACTCCTTTACAGGGGCGTGGAATAATATAGGAGATGTTTTTATGAAATTATCCGAAAAAATAATTTTAAAAATTAAGCAAATCGCATATTTTATCGCCTATGGTCCAAAAGCGACAAATGACAAATATGTTGCTCATCTTCGTGATATAGGAATTCTGATAGGCGAAAAAACGCATTTTTATGACCCGAAAAGCTGTTGGGTGGACGAAACACGTCCGTGGCTGATTGAAATCGGCGAGAATGTTCAGATTCCTGCCAATGTTACGATTTTGACGCATGGATACGATATCTCGGTTATCCATGACAAATATAAATACGCTTGCGGCTCTTCGGGAAAGGTGAAAATCGGAAACAATGTTTTTATCGGAACGGGAACCATAATTTTAAAGGGCGTAACGATCGGCAATAACGTTGTTATAGCGGCAGGAAGCGTTGTTAATAAAGATATCCCGGACGATTGTGTCGCCGCCGGTAATCCGGCCAAGCCGATAATGCCGATAGAGAAATATTTCGAAAAGAGAAAGAACGCCCAGCTCAGTGAGGCTAAGGAGCTTGCTCTTGCTTATTACGAAAGAACCGGCAAGAAGCCCGACAGGTTTGTAATGAGAGAGCATATCTTTCTTTTCAGCAAGGACGGATGCCGTGAAAATAATGATGAACCGATGTTTAAAGATATTGATGAGTTCTGCAAGTATTGCGGTATTGAATAATAATTAAATAGCTATATGAAAACGCACCCCGAAGTTTCTACTTCGGGGTGCGTTTTTTGCTTTATGGAAATTTTAATACACGTCCATTGCACTGTTCTTCTCGCCGCAATGTGGACAAATCGTCTCACGGTTCTTCTTGTCATGGCGCATAACGGCAATGATTATGAAATAGATTATGCCAAAGCCGAACCATATAGTCGCAAGACCGATGACCCAATCCATCGTTCTGAACATTTTTCTTTTTCGGAACTCGCCGACATAGCCGCATTTACAGCATTTCAGAACCTCGTGGTACTGCTTGTTTAGCTCATTGGCGGGTTAGTTGGCATTTTATGATATAACGACGTTGCCTTTTTCATCTATACCGACATATTGATCCGATGAATTTTTTGCCCATGCGATTCCATCGTTGAATGTACCAATATAACTATACTTACCGATATCTGTTATCACGTTACCTGAATAGTCTAAAACTGAATAGTTATCATCTTTTAACAATGTTATCTTCCCGTCGCCGGCATATGCGTTTGTGCCCGAAATGGGTTCAAATAACATGTTGCCGTTTTCATCTAAAACTGTGTAATAATATTTTTCATCTTCACCTTTAATACTTACCAACAGATTATTGTCCGCCGAACCAACATCGGAAATATAGTATTTTGAAAAGGCAAACGTTTTACCTGTTTTCGGATTATTAAATGTCACTGTTTTTTGGCCACTTTTTTCAGCAGCAAATAAACCATTTATAAGAAACCCATTTACAATATAATCAAACTCTGGTGCTTTTTCTATTTTACCGTCAGAGCGAATTGCAACATATTTGTACTCATCATCGCTGAATTCACTATATCTGTATTCTTTTTCGCTTCCCTCTGCTTTAATTCCGTGATTGTCTAAAATGTACAAATTGTCTCCGGCACCTTTCGCCGCATATTCATTATTACTGTTCTCAAAAAACTTATCGCAGCTTGACATATAAATACTTGAATGATTAAAAAAACTCGACTCTCCCAAAAGAAATGATTTTGCTCCGATATATTTTGCTGACAAATATTGTGAATACATAAATGGACATTCTCTTAATTTGTTTACGAACTTACCTTTTTCGTTAATTGTTCCGTATAAATCTCTCGAACTGTCAATACTGCCTTCATATTTATGGACAAAGAACAAATTATCTCCCGACGCCAAAATATCATCGAATTCCCCGTCCGCAGAAGATGCAACGATTTGTCCGTTTTTGTCTATTATTTTATATACATATTTGTCTTCATCAATCTTTTCCTGCACAAAACAAGCGTCATTACTCATGTCATAATATTTATAGCATGATGCAGAGGTGTATATTGCTTTTCCTTTTGTGTTTATAAGAGAATAACTTCCTCCGGAGTTTTCTACCCAAGCATAACCGTTTTTAAAATCGGCAACTCTTGTTAAATTCAGCTTACTTGTTTGTTCACCTTTGTTCTCATCATTTGAAGGATACGAATCCTTATAGAAATCATAGCCGTGATATTTGATTTTTTCGCCTAGATCATCTTTTACCAATTCAATGCTTGTTGTTTGACCGTAAAAATCCCTGAACTCGATTGTCTTTTTGTCGTCAAGGATCTTCCATGTTCCGGTTCCGTATTCGCCCTCATAGTTGTAGCTGCCGTCCTGCTGAACATTCAGAGTCTCGCCCTTCTCGTTGTACCATATTCCTGTGATTTTGCTGCTGTTGCTGCAAGCGGAAAGCGTCATCATGAGCAGAGTGAAAATCAATACTACCCCTAAAAATTTTTTGGCTTTTTTCATTTAATGCTCCTCCTTTTTTTAGACACCATTATTTCAATGATGATAATATCTTATCACTATAGCGATGATATGTCAACACTATAACTGTAATTATTTTTCGCAATAACGATTATTATAATATAAGAGGTGATTAAATGGATGTCGGAAAAAGAATAGTTGAATTAAGGGAAAGAAAGAATATGAGTACCAATAAGCTTGCCAATCTCGCAGGCATTTCACAAAGCTATCTGCGTGACCTTGAAATGAACAAAAAGAACCCTACCATTGAAATGATTTCGTACATTTGCTTTGCCCTTGATATTTCCGTACAGGATTTCTTTTCCGAGCAGGGGAACAAGGTCAATCCATATCTTTTATCCGCAATCCAGCTCCTTGACGACGAGGAACAGATCAAGCTGTCGGAATTCATCTGCGCTGTGAAAAAAACTAGCTGAGCTTTTGGACAATAAAAAATCACCGTTAATTACGGTGACAACATAAAAATAAGAGGTCGCAAAAACGACCTCTTTTATTGTTTAGGCGTGTGCCGCAATTTGTGCGCTATCGTCCTAATTTTATTTCTTCTTGCTTTTCAAAAATGAAAGCTTCGGGAGCTTGATTTTTGGCTCTGAGGAAATTTCGTCGTCAAAAGCATCATTCTTTTTCCAGATGTGTACAATGCCCTCGTCGTTGAGCAATTTGATGATTATTATGAGTATCGGCACAAGGAAAATACCGATAACGCCGAACAGCTGGGAGCCGATGTACATACCCATGAGGGTTACGAAAGGCGGCAGGTCAACCGTTCCGCCGACAATCTTCGGTTCGATAATCTGTCTGACAACGTAGATTATTGCATAAACTACAAACAAGCCGATCGCAAGTCCGACCTTACCGGTAATCAGACTGTAGAGTGCCCAAGGAACCATGAATGTGCCGGTTCCGATAACGGGAAGAATGTCAAGCACGGCGATTATCAGCGAAAGAGCAATGATGTTGCCGTCTTTGTATATGCCTATAAGAGTGAGGAAATTCAATCCGATGAAAAGCTCAAGTCCTGTTATGCAAATGATAAGCACATAGGATTTGATTAGCTTGCCGAGTGATTTAAGTACGATTCGTTTGGTTGCCGAAAGCTTGCTTTCGTTTTCTTCGGATATCTGACTCTTTATGAATTTAACAAGTCTGTCATAATCGACAGCCATGAAGCACGACGAAACTATTGCTATCATGACGGCGACGAAAACGGACGGGATCTGCTTGGCGGTGCTCCAAATTCCGCTGAGCGGAGTTGAAAGGCTCGCAAGAGAGAACTTTTCACCGTTTGATGCCTTATCCATGATGAAGCTTGCAATTTCAGTTGCACTCTTTTCTTTCAATGCGTCAAAGAAAGGAACCATGGATTTCGCAGCCCGTGCCTCAAGTCCGTCGGGTAAGAATCTGATAGTGTTGAGCGACCAGTTCTTAATATTCTCAATCAACGTCGGAATATCTGTCAATTTTGATTGAATGAAGGCTATGAGGCTTTTTATTCCGTCAACAAGTTTGACACCGATTAGTGAAATCAGAGCGGCAATTACCAAATATAACAGTAGAACAATGATCGTTGCGGTTATGCCTTTTTTGATTTTTGTTTTTCGTGTTATAAAATTTGTCGGTCTTTGCACAATTATCGCAATGAAAAATGCAAACAGAAACGGCGCAAACATTGAAAAACAATATTTTAAAAACAAGTATGCCAAACCCAATACAATAGCGTAATAAACAATGTTGATTATTTTTTTACGTCTGAACTCGGCTTTATCCATAGTTGTTCTCCCTCCTTAACAAAATGCTTTGTACTGAATATATTATACCATAAAAGAGGATAATGCAAATAAAAAATGAAAAAATTAAAAAAAACTCTTTATTATTTGATACTTTTGTGATAAACTAAATTGATTATTTCGTTTAAACGTATCAGGGAGTTGAAAACAATGGACATAGCTGTTTTAGGCTACGGTGTTGTCGGTTCGGGAGTGGCGGAAGTTATTTCGCTCAACGAACAGAAAATCACGAAGAAAATCGGCGGAGAAAAAATGAACGTCAAGTATATCCTTGACCTTAGGAAATTCCCCGGCGACAAAAACGAAGATAAAATAATTGACGATTTCAATGTTATTCTTAATGACGGTGATGTTAAAATTGTCGCAGAGGCAATGGGCGGACTTCACCCGGCTTTTGAGTTTGTTTCGTCCTGCTTAAAGGCCGGAAAATCTGTTGTCACTTCAAACAAGGAGCTTGTTGCCGAAAAGGGCGATATCCTGCTTGAGTTGGCAAAGGAAAAAAACGTCAACTTTATGTTTGAGGCAAGCGTCGGCGGCGGAATTCCGGTTCTGCGTCCGATTATTCAGTGCCTTGCCGCAAATGAGATAACAGAGGTTGCCGGCATACTCAACGGCACGACGAATTTCATTCTCACAAAGATGATCTTTGATTCAATGAGCTTTGAGGATGCACTCAAGCTGGCTCAGGATAACGGTTACGCCGAGAAAGACCCGACAGCCGATATCGAGGGCTTTGATGCATGCCGCAAGATTTGTATTCTTGCAGCTCTTTGCTTCGGCAAGCATGTTTATCCCAAGTCGGTCTATACCGAGGGAATAACAAAAATTACGCTCGAGGATGTTGACTATGCTCGCTCATGGGGCGGCGTAATCAAGCTTCTCGGCAGGGCGAAAAAAATCGGCGATAAGACGTCGGCAATGGTTTCTCCTGCATTTGTTTCCGATTCAAGCATTCTTTCGGGAGTTAACGGAGTGTTCAATTCCATCCTTGTTCGGGGCAATGCGGTTGGTGACGTTGCTTTCTACGGTCAGGGCGCAGGCAAAATGGCAACAGCAAGCGCTGTTGTTGCCGATATGATTGACTGTGCGCAGCACATCGGACGCAATAAGGACATAAGCTGGGATAAGGCGGTTGACGGCTCGCTTGTTGACTGTAATGAGGTTGAAACGGCTCTTTATGTTCGTGCAACTGGCTGTAAGGAATGTGCGCTGAATAAAGCTAAGGAGCTTTTCGGTGACATCAAGGTTCTTTCAAGGGGGAATGCTCCCGATGACGAATTTGCATTCGTTACGCCGGAGGATAAAGAGGGTACACTCAGAGCGAAGCTCGGTGAGATGGAAAACATCAGCGTGCTTTCAACAATTAGGGTAGTTAATTATTAATTATAGATATAAAGTGGTGAATTGATTATGGGACTTATAGTTCAGAAATTCGGCGGCAGCTCGGTCGCCAACACAGAGCGTGTCATGAACGTTGCAAGAATTGTAACCGACACCTACAAAAAAGGCAATGATGTTGTTGTTGTTGTTTCCGCTCAGGGAGATACAACGGACGACCTTATCGCAAAGGCTAAGGAAATAAGCCATCACAACTCAAAGAGAGAAATGGATATGCTCATGGCGGCAGGCGAACAGATTTCAATCGCTTTGCTTGCAATGGCTATTGAGGAGCTTGGCTGTCCGGCGATTTCGCTTCTCGGCTGGCAGGCAGGATTCCGCACCGATTCCGTTTACTCCGCTGCGAGAATCAAAAAGGTTGAGACGGACAGAATCAAAACTGAGCTTGATAACCGCAAAATCGTTGTTGTTGCAGGCTTCCAGGGACTTAACAAGTATCAGGACATGACGACCCTCGGCCGTGGCGGCTCGGACACAAGTGCAGTTGCCATTGCGGCGGCTCTCAATGCCGACAGATGCCAGATTTTTACCGATGTTGACGGCGTTTACACCGCAGACCCACGCAAGGTAAAGGGTGCACGCAGACTCCAGGAGATCACATATGACGAGATGCTCGAGCTTGCTACGCTCGGCGCACAGGTTCTTAACAACCGCTCGGTTGAAATGGCAAAGAAATATAATGTTGAGCTTGAAGTTATCTCAAGCCTTAACCCGATTCCGGGAACAATCGTAAAGGAGACCACTAAAATGGAAAAGATGTTAGTCAGAGGCGTAACAAAAGATAAGGACGTATCAAAAATTTCTATCGTAGGCGTTGAGGATGTTCCGGGAATCGCATTCAAGGTTTTCTCACAGCTTGCAAAGAACAACATAAATGTCGATATCATTCTCCAGTCTGTCGGCAGAGACAACACTAAGGATATCGTTTTCACCGTCAGCATGGCAAATGAAGAGGAAGCAGTTGAGTGCATCAAGGCTCTTCCGTTCATCGGCGACGCTAAGGTATTCAGCGACAATACAGTTGCTAAGGTTTCCGTTGTCGGTGCAGGCATGGAGACACATCCCGGTACGGCTTCAAAGATGTTCGAGGCTCTCTACGGCAAGGGAATCAATATTCAGACAATCTCAACAAGTGAGATCAAGATTTCCGTACTTATCGACGAGAAGGATGCCGATAAAGCTGTTTCAGCAGTTCATGAAGCTTTCTTCGGCAATGACTGATTAAAAAATTCCTGAAAAATTTTTAAAAAACTATTGACAACCGAAAAATTCGGTAGTATAATGCGTCTAAACCGATGAGAAAGAGTGAGTAGATTTTAACACTGTTCTTTCAGAGAGTCGCAGGCGGTGGGATTGCGGCAGAAGAAGATTTAATCGAATGGACTTTCGAGGGCGAGCGGAAACGAAGTAAAGCTTCGGAGTATGTGAGACGGAGGTGACTCTCCGTGAACAAGAGTCAACGTATGGTTAGTACGTCAGAGTGGATGCGAAAGCATCAAGCAGGGTGGCACCACAGGATATGATTTTTATTCCTGTCCCGGCAAGAAATTGCAGGGACAGGATTTTTTTATTTTCACAGGAGGTTTTATTATGATTATATTGACTAAGCTTTGGCGCAGGTGCGCCGACTGAATTTTTCCTCGAACATATTAAAAAGACTAAACACAACTAAATTTTTAATTTCAGAAAGGTTGATATTATCATGAAAAAGTTTATTTCTCTTGCACTTTGTGCCGTACTTATTCTCGCAACTCTTACCGCTTGCGGTACAGCTACCAAAACCACAACCAAAAGCACATACACAATCGGACTTTGCAACTATGTTAACGATGCCTCGCTCAATCAGATAGTTGAAAACATTCAGTCACAGCTCGCCGCTATCGGCAAGGAAAAAGGCGTTACATTCGACGTAAAATACCAGAACTGCAACGCAGACAACAACGTTCTCAATCAGATAGTTTCAAACTTCATTGCCGATGACGTTGACCTCATGGTCGGCGTTGCAACACCGGTTGCAATGGCAATGCAGAACGCAACAGAGGGCAAAAATCTTCCCGTTGTTTTCTCGGCAGTTACCGATCCCGTCGGTGCAGAGCTTGTAAAATCTCTTGAAGCTCCCGGTGCAAACATCACAGGTACTTCGGATTATCTTAACACAAACGCTATCATGGACATCATGTTTGAGACAAAGCCGAGCATCAAAAAGGTCGGTCTCCTCTACGATGTAGGTCAGGATTCCTCAACAGCGGCTATCAAGGACGCAAAGGCATATCTTGAAAAGAAGGGCATTGCTTACGTTGAAAAGACAGGCAAAACAGCCGATGAAGTTACACTTGCAGCTCAGGCTCTCGTTTCCGATAAGGTTGACGCAGTTTTCACCCCGACGGACAACTCAATCATGACAGCAGAGCTTTCAATCTATGAAATCTTTGCAAAGGCAGGTATCCCTCATTTCACAGGTGCGGATTCATTCGCACTTAACGGCGCATTCCTCGGTTTCGGTGTTGACTACATCAACCTCGGCAAGGAAACAGCAAACATGATTGCCGAAATCCTTCTCGAAGGCAAGAATCCTTCAGAAGTTCCTGTTCGTACATTTGATAACGGTACCGCAACAATCAATACGGACATTTGCTCACAGCTCGGTATGAACTATGACGATGTAGCAAAGGCAATAGCTCCTCATTGCACAAAGGTTGAAAAGATCAAGACCGCCGAAAGTTTCGACGGACAGAAATAATTAATCGAAAGGGACTTAACTTATGTCGCTGGGTTCTGTTTTATCACTTATTCAAACCGCATCCGAGCTTGGACTTATAAGCGCACTCACGGTAATTGCACTTTATCTGAGCTATTCGATGCTTAATGTGTGCGACTTATCGACCGACGGCTGCTTCACTCTTGGGGCAACCGTCGGTGCGGTCGTTACACTCTCGGGTCATCCGTTTCTTGCACTTCCCGCCGCTATGGCAGCAGGCATTGCATCGGGTTTCATCACCGCATTTCTTCAGACGAAGATGGGTGTCAACAGTTTGCTGGCAGGTATCATTGTCAATACGGCACTGTATTCAATCAACATTGCCGTTATGGGCAACTCGTCGATTCTAAATCTAAATAAAACTGACACAGTTTTCACCAAGGCACTCGATCTGCTCAGAAATACTCCTCTCATGGAGCAGTATAAGCTGATTGTCGCATTGCTTGCGGTTATTATTGTCGGTGTTCTTCTTGCACTTTTCCTGAGGACGAAGCTCGGACTGGCGATTCGTGCAACGGGCAACAACCCGGATATGGTTCGTTCATCGTCAATCAATCCGGTTTTCACAACGATCGTCGGCCTTTGCATTGCGAACTCGTTTACAGCTCTCTCGGGCTGTCTGCTTGCTCAGTCGCAGAAGTCAGTCAACATTGATATCGGTACCGGCATGGTTACGATAGCACTTGCATCGTTGCTTATCGGTAACGTTTTCCTCGGCAGAAAGAAGATTCCTCTTCAGATTGTCGGAATGGTTCTCGGCGCATTCGTTTTCAGACTTGTTTATACCATTGCTCTCCGCTTCGACATGCCGGCATTCATGCTCAAATTCGTTTCGTCGGTTATCGTTGTACTCGCAATTTCGATTCCTTATCTCAAAACAAGGTTCCCGTTCTTAAAACGGAAGCTTGATCAGCGTTTCGGAAGGAGGACTGCGTAATGCTTAATATTTCAAACATTTCCATTACCTTTAATCCCGGAACGACCGATGCCAAAAAGGCTCTCAACGATCTTTCAATCAAGGTCAACGACGGCGATTTTATCACCGTTATCGGTGCAAACGGCGCAGGCAAATCAACGCTTTTCAATGCGATTGCCGGAACGTTTATTGTTGACAGCGGCAAGATCGAATTGAACGGAAAAGATATAACGCTTATGCCTGAGTATAAGCGTGCAAGAAAAATCGGCAGACTTTTTCAGGATCCGATGAAGGGAAGTGCGCCCGGAATGACGGTTGAAGAAAACCTTGCTCTTGCCGCAGGCAGAGGCGGTTGGCTCAGCCACGTTTCAAAGACGGACAAAAAGGCTTTCCGTGAGCGTGTTGCATTGCTTGATATGGGACTTGAAAACAGAATGAGCCAGCCCGTCGGACTTCTTTCCGGCGGTCAGCGGCAGGCTCTTACCCTTATGATGGCGACGTTCAATTCGCCCGAGCTGCTTCTCCTTGACGAGCACACGGCGGCTCTTGACCCCGGAACAGCGGAAAAGGTTCTCTCTCTGACAGAAAAAATCGTTGCCGAAAACAAGCTTACCTGCATGATGATCACTCATAATATGCAATCGGCTCTTGAACTTGGCAACAGAACGATAATGATGAACAACGGTCAAATCATCATGGACACCTCGGGTGAGGAAAGGAAGGCTCTTACCGTACCCGATCTGCTTCGGAAATTCAAGGAAGCGGCAGGACGTGACCTTGATAATGACAGAATGCTATTGATATAAAGAAGATATTGCTATGAAAGATATTGTTGTAAGAAAATATTGCTCGGATGATATTTCAGCAATGAAAGATATATGGAATGAGGTCGTTGACGAGGGAATTGCGTTTCCTCAGGAGGATGACCTCACGGACGAGAGTGCAAAAGAATTCTTCGCTCAGCAGACGTATTGCGGCGTTGCGGTCGATGAGGACGGCAGGGTCTACGGAATGTACATTCTTCACCCAAATAATGTGGGCCGATGCGGCCATATCGCAAACGCAAGCTATGCCGTTTCGTCAGAAAGCAGGGGATTGCACATCGGCGAAAAGCTGGTGCGCGACTGCGTAGCTCAGGCGAAAGCACACGGATTTGGAATTCTGCAATTCAATGCGGTTGTTGCGACGAACATTCATGCAAGACATTTGTATGAGCGAATCGGATTCAAACAGCTCGGAACTATTCCCGGCGGTTTCAGAATGGACGACGGACATTACGAGGACATCTGCCCATATTATATTGAGACAAAATAAAAAATCAGGCTGTAAATCATCAAAGCATTTGCTTTTGGATTTACGGCCTGTTTTCATTTAGATAAGGTTATTTATTTTTTCTTAAATTCTCTGCCGACCTTGTTCAGCGTTTTCATCGCACCAATGTATGCTTCCCGTGTGACGCCCTTAGGCATGTGTGCCCATTCCGTTGTTTGAACAAATTTATCTGCCATCTTATCAAATTCACTTTCGTCGATTTCAATATCGTCGAAACAAACGGGGAGACCGATAGACTTATTGAACTCCATAATGCGTGCAACTTCATCTGACCTTCCTTCGTATTGCAAAAGGCAAAGAACTCCGAGTGAAACGATTTCGCCGTGCAGGTGGCTGTGACCGTGTTCCGTGACGGTTGCACCGTAATAAATGCAATGGGCAAGAGTTGAATTGTAGTAATAGCTGTCAACGGTGGTCATCATATTGGAGACAATACCGGTTGAAACAATGATATCAAGAATTACCTGATCAAGGGCAAATGAGGGCTTTTTCTCTCTGATAGATTCGAGAGCCTGTGCACCGTATTCAATCAGCGGTTCTGTACAAATCCGGCTGACTTGTCTGCCCATGAGAGGTGTATGGGAGAGCGTATCGTCCTTTGATGAAAAAACGGCTTCGTATTCCTTGCTGAGCGCATCTCCGATGCCTGCCCACAAGAGCTTTTCCGGCGAATCGGCAATGACGGCGGAATTGATAAAGCAATGGTTTGCAAGCTTCGGGTAATAGTAGTCTCTGAATGAACCGTCGGGATTATAGATAACAGAAATTGCCGTAACCGAGGCACAGTTTGAGCCGACAGTCGGGAAGGTGAAGAGAGGCTTATCAAGCTTGTCGGCAACGTATTTAACCGTGTCGCAGGCTCGTCCGCCGCCAACAGCGAAAAGCATGTCGGCTTTTTGTACGGTCGGGTTTGCGATAAGTGCGTCACCGTTCTCATATGTTGAATTGCCGCCGTATTCGATAAAATCAAGAAGCTTGACATCTGAGCCTTTAACACCTTCAATCAGGGCATTTTTAGCCTTTGCCATTGCTGTTTTTCCACCGATGACTGCGGCAGTTTTACTCCTTGTAGCAATCGGGACCGATTGAATAGCTCGGAAGGTAAAGACTGTAATTTGAATTGTATTCGGACATAACATCAAGCCGCCTTTCTGATATTTATTATAAAAAAGTCCTCCCGTCTCCTGCTTAAACATAAGAGACGAAAGGACAAGCTTCCGTGGTACCACTCTTTTTCATTCCTATCGGAATGCACTCATGGAATACTTCATATTCCTGCATTTTAACGGTTGCTCCCGTCTGCACCTACTTGTTATGTTCGGCACAGCCGCTCAATGGCGAGTTCGGCGGTCGACTATCCTGATGCCTTTCAGCCTGCGGCATCTCTCTGTGAGGGGTCTTACGCTTATTATTCCATGTCATTGCGTTTATGCTTCGCATTGTAACACCGATACTTATAATTGTCAAGTAGAAAAAAGATGTTGAAAATTTAAGAATAATTGTGCATTTTTTACTCTATAAACATTGCTTTGCAAAATTTATTTTGATTGAAAACGGCCGTAATATATGCTACAATGAATTTGGTGATTTTATGGATGATATCAAAGCTGTTTTTATTGACATTGACAACACTCTTTTGGATTTTAATAAATGCGCACTTTGGTCGATGCAAAAGGCGTTTGAGGATTACAATCTGAATTTTGAAAAGTCAATGTTTGACACTTTTAATATGATAAACAACCGTCTTTGGCTCAGAATCGAAAAGGGCGAATTGACAAAAGAGGAGCTTTATGCCTGCCGCTGGAATATGATTTTTGCGCTGCTCGGGATTGACGTTGACGGCGTTGAATTTGAAAATGTGTTTTATTCTCATTTGACCGAGAGTGCAGTGCCTGTTGACGGTGCACTCGATCTGCTCGGATATCTTCATGGCAAATATCTTGTCTGTGCGGCAAGCAACGCATCGTATGCGCAGCAGATCAAGCGATTGAATAACGCAGGAATGACCGAATATTTCGACAGGATTTTTATATCGGAGCAGTTAAGCTATTCAAAACCGAAAAAGGAATTCTTTGAGCGGTGCTTTGAAAAAATCAGCCCGATAGTTCCGTCGGAAACGGTGATGATAGGCGATTCACTGACCGCTGACATTGAGGGTGGAGCAAGATTCGGCATGAAAACCTGCTGGTATGACCACAATTTGACGAATGAAAGCTCCGATTTACCAAACTTCACCGTGCGTTCACTTTCGGAAATTAAAAATTATCTTTAATTAGCGATTACATTAAAAAATGCGTCCGATTTTTCTTGACCTCGGGCGCATTTAATTATATAATATATTCAATTATATAGCCGATTATTTATAGTAAAGGGTGCTTCTTATGATACTTATCGCTCCGTCGATTCTCTCCTGCGATTTTTCAAAAATGGGGGAGGAAACCGCTCGCATGGATGCCTGCGGCGCAGACTGGATTCATATTGACGTTATGGACGGACATTTTGTGCCGAACCTTACCTTCGGTGCGCCTGTTGTAAAGTGCATAAGAAAGTGCAGCAACAAGGTCTTTGACTGTCATCTGATGATAAGCGAGCCGCTTAAATATGTTGACGATTTTTTAAAGGCGGGTGCAGATATAATTGATTTCCACGTTGAATCGGATTCGCCGATCAACGAGACTATAGATAAAATCATTTCGGGCGGCTGTAAGGCGGGTCTTGCCGTTAAGCCGAACACGCCTGTTGAGACCGTTTTTCCTTATCTTGACAAGCTGAGCATGGTGCTCATCATGACTGTTGAGCCGGGATTCGGTGGTCAGAAATTCATGGGAGACATGATGGGCAAAATTGTCGCCCTGCGCAAGGAATGTGCAGAGCGTGGAATTGACATTGATATCCAGGTTGACGGCGGAATTTCCGAAGCAACAGCACCGACCGCTGTTGAGGCAGGTGCGAATGTCCTTGTTGCCGGCAGTGCGATTTTCGGTTCGTCAGACCCTGCGAAAACAATCGAAGCGTTGAGAGGTTAAAGCTCTTTCCAATGCTCATGGGTGTGGGCGACGGCAAGGCTGCTTTTGCCGATGAATTTTGCATATTCATTGAGTATACGCTGAAGCTCATTCGCCGTTTCTGTCTGAAGCTCAAGTCGGTATTTGCTCTCGTTTGCAAATATCCGTCGGGAATTGTCGGGTAGGAATCGCATAAAATCGAGTAGATTATCAAGATTTTCAAATTCATAAATTCGTGTCGGATTTGCCTTTGAGATAACGGTTTCACTTTTTTTGTTCGGACCGCTTGCAACGGTGAACATCAAAAGACAACCGCCGTCGGTATCGGGTGCAGCTTCAATCATAAGGTTGCCCGAGGGGTCAACGTCCCGTCCCGTATCACGTCGAACGGTGTCGAGAATCGTCCAGATCACACGCCTTGTTTCGATGTTGGAATAGTCCATCTCGTCATATGTAATATCAAGTTCTTTCATCTCGTCACAGCTTAATCCGACTATAAATTTATTGTTGCTTATCGGTTGAATATCCATTTTCGCATCTCCTCATAAACTCGTTAATTTAAGTATATGACCGTTAAAATCGGTATTCAACCATCAAAATATGGTAAATCCAATTTAAGAGCCGACATTATATTATATGCCGCTCTCGGGAGTAAAAGCATGGAAAAATACCAAAAATATAATAAACGTCGCCGCAGCATAACGGAGTTCCGCTCCTCTTACAGCGACAATAAGAAGTATTTTATCAGCACGGACAGAAAAAGCACATGGATGCCTGTGGTGAAGTATATTGTTATTGCCATTTTCTTTGCTGTATTCGTTGTTGCGGGATTCCTTATAACGGATGCTTTGCTCGAAATTTCCGAAGCACCGTATGTTGAGGAAAAGACGACCGTTTCCGAGGATAAAACGGAAATTGACAAGAAATATTTTGAAAATATTGTCACAAAAACGCCCGACGAAATTACGACGGGCAGCAAGGGAACCGCAAATTGATGTACATTCCGTATAACTCAAGATTAGAATATCACAAAAGCATTTTCGGGGCAGTGAAAACCGGTCAAACGGTTACATTTCGCATAATTCTGCCCCGTGATTTTTGCTGTCATGCCGCAAAGCTGGTCATAAAAAAGGCCGAGGATGCGGAGTATAGCTATATCAACATGCAATGGGACTGCATGGAGGGTGTCGGCGAGGAATGGTGGAAGATTGATTTCACCGCCGAGGACTCCGCACTTTATAATTATCATTTTGAATATGACACATCGTGGGGAACAAGTCGAATTTACCACGCCGGCAACGGACTTGCCGCAATCAAGGGCGAGGGTGATGACTGGCAGCTCACGGTTTACGATAAGAATTTTCGCACTCCCGAATGGCTCAAGGGCGGAATAATTTATCAGATTTTTCCCGATCGGTTCGCTTTTTCGGACACAAAGAAGCAAAATGTTCCGTCTGACAGAGTTCTGAGAACAGACAGGGACGGCGACCCGTACTGGATTCCGACCGCCGAGGGCAAGGTGCTCAACAATGACTATTTCGGCGGCGACCTGAAGGGAATTGAGCAGAAGCTCGGCTATCTCAAATCGCTCGGCGTGACATGTATCTATCTCAATCCGATTTTTGAGGCGCAGAGCAATCATCGCTACGACACGGCCGATTACGAAAAAATCGACCCCATGCTCGGCGCTGAGAGGGATTTTAAATCACTTTGCAAATCAGCGGAAAAGCTCGGCATAAGAATTATGCTTGACGGCGTTTTCAGCCATACGGGTGATGACAGCAAATATTTCAATCGTTATTCACGCTATGACAGCGTCGGCGCATATCAATCCGAAAATTCACCTTATTACAGCTGGTACAAGTTCAACAAATGGCCGGACGATTATGAGAGCTGGTGGGGCATTAAGATTTTGCCGGAGGTCAATGAGGATAATCCCGATTTTATCGAGTATATTACAGGCAAAAACGGTATCGCTCGCAAGTGGCTCAGACTCGGTGCATCGGGCTGGCGACTTGACGTTGCCGACGAGCTTCCCGACGAATTCCTTGATGAGTTCCGTAAGGCGGTCAAGGAGGAAAAAACCGACGGCCTTGTTCTCGGCGAGGTTTGGGAGGACGCATCAAATAAATCGAGCTACGGCAAGCTTCGACGTTATCTTCTCGGAGAACAGCTTGACAGCGTAATGAATTATCCGTTCGCAGGAGCAGTCATTGATTTTATTCGTGACGCTAATGCCGAGCTTTTCGCTTCAAGAGTTATGAGTATAGTTGAGAACTATCCAAAAGAAGTGCTTGATGTATTGATGAACCATCTTTCGACTCACGACACAATGAGGGCGATTACGGCACTTGCAGGTGAAAGCTGTACTTACCGTGACAGAAAGTGGCAGAGCACTCATTTTCTTGGCGAAAAGGAATACCATTACGGCATGAAGCTTCTCATGGCCGCTTCGGCAATGCAGTTCGCTTTGCCGGGTGTGCCGACGATTTATTACGGCGATGAGGCAGGTATGCAGGGCTATAAGGATCCGTTTAACCGTCGCTGCTACCCTTGGGGCAGGGAAAATGAAGAGCTGATAGAATGGTACAAGAAGCTCGGAGAGGTAAGAAGTAATAATTCCGTTTTCAAGGACGGAAAATTTGAAATTCTTTCCGCAGTTGCCGGCTGTGTTGCTTTCTCGAGAAAGAATGATGAAGCGATACTTGTTATTTCAAACAGCAATCCGCACCCGATAACCTATTATGTAAAGTCCGAATGGTGCGACGCATATGACCTGCTCGGCAACGGCAGAGTTGCCGCCAATATGGTGGATATTGAAGAAAAATCAACAGTAATTTTGAAAAGAAAGTGATATAATGGCATTAAGAGGCCACAAATTTAAAACGAGCAAGCAGGATAAGAAAGGCGATCTTTTAAGATTCTTTTTAGCTTTTCTCGCTTTCGCCGTTGTATTCGGCTCGGTTTCGGCGGTAGTTATATTGAAACATAATGAAATTTCGCTGAAAAGCATTTTTTCTAAGGAGACAACAACGAAATCGGAGGAGACGACGACGGACGATCAGCCTGTTTCTCCGACGGAGTTGAGCGGAAAAACGAATTTTCTTGTTTATTGCTCGGCGAATGACTATTCCGAGATGTATTTTATTCACATAATCGAAGCAGACATGGATAACTGTATTCTTAAAGACCGTCCGCTGAATCCCGACGGTAAGGCCGCCGACGGAAAAAGCTATGTGCAGACCCTTAAGGAGGGCGGCGCAGGCAAGCTGGTTTCCGCTGTTGAGCAAAAAGAAGGTATAAAAATCAATAAATATGTCGGTTCAAATGCCGAGACCTTTGCGCTTGCAATCAACTATATGGACGGGCTGGAATACACGGTCGATAACCGAATTGAATACAGAAGTGATAATTATACTTTGATTCTCACAAAGGGAAACCAAACAATCAAGGGCGAAACGCTTATAAAATATTTCAGATATTGCAAAACTCTCGGCTCGGACGGAATGAGAATTCAGGGCAAGCTGATTTGCGCAATGCTTGACAGCTATATAACCGACGAGAATGTTGCAAACGGTTCAAAGATTTATCAAAAGCTGCTTGCGAACCTTGATTCAAACAGTGATATTTCATTTTTTGAAGCGGCGGAAGCTATGGCGACGGTCAAGGCTTTCTGCGATTCACCCAACAGACAGCAGTCAACGATTGTTATAAACGATTCGAGTATATCATAAGGAGGCAAATCTATGTCAACAAAACCGTTAAGAGGCTCAAAGCCGCAACCGGATCATATTTTTATCAGCATCGCAGATGATGCGAAAACAACAATGAACGTTACTTGGAGAACGAGCGTTGATGTAAAAAACGGCTATGTTCTTTATCATGAGGACGGCTCAGACGAGGTTAAGCGTACCGATGCCGATACAGATGTTTTTAAGAGTGATATTGACATAAGCAACATGTTTTGGGCAAAGCTCACGGGGCTTAAACCCGACACAAAGTATTTTTACACCTGCGGTGATGATGAGTACAGAAGCGGTGAATTCAGCTTCACGACAGAGCCGGAGAATCTCACGAAGTTTAAATTTATCTGCGTTTCCGACCAGCAGAAGGGTGACCTGATAAATCCTGATTATTCGTATTTTACGGGAATTCTCAAAAAGGTTCTTGCCGAAAATCCCGATGCAAGATTCATTCTCACCGGCGGCGACAACACAAACTGCGGTCAGCATGAAATTCAGTGGAACGGCACATTTGAGGGAATGCAGGGCATTGTTGAGAGTATTCCTCTTCAGATGGCTCTCGGCAACCATGATAACCGCGGATTTAGAGATCCGGAGCATGAGCAGGGCAGATACTATGCAGAACCTGCCGAGTTTTTTGACAATCAGTTCAAAGGCTCATATGCCTATGACGGTCCGAAGGACTGGAAAACCGAAAACTATACATTCAACTACGGTAACGTCCATTTTCAAATGATCGGCATAAACGGTCCGGAGGAC
>CALBHM010000473.1 GCA_937892835.1 uncultured Ruminococcus sp.
AGGTCTTTTTAATCATATCATGGAGAGCTGTCTCAAAATCATCAACGCCCTCGAGACGGTCTGCATAAATCTTAAGGCTCTCAGCAACTGCTGCGTTCAGCATGATGTTTGTGCAAGCAATGCTGTTTGCCGAGCCGAGCATACGGAACTCAAACTTGTTGCCTGTGAAAGCAAACGGTGAAGTACGGTTTCTGTCCGTTGTGTCTCTGAAGAACTTCGGAAGAACATGAACTCCAAGCTTCATAACTGTCTTTTCTGCTCCGCTGTACGGCTTGTCGCTCTCAATAGCCTCAAGAACCTCTGTAAGCTCATCACCAAGGAAGATTGAAACAACTGCCGGCGGTGCTTCGTTTGCGCCGAGTCTGTGGTCGTTACCTGCTGTTGCAACAGAAAGACGAAGAAGATCCTGATAATCGTCAACCGCCTTGATAACTGCACAAAGGAAAAGCAGGAACTGAGCGTTCTCATAAGGAGTTTCGCCCGGAGTAAGGAGGTTTACGCCTGTGTCGGTAGCCATTGACCAGTTGTTGTGCTTGCCGCTTCCGTTTACACCTGCGAACGGCTTCTCATGAAGGAGACATACAAGGCCGTGCTTTGCGGCAACCTTCTGCATAATTTCCATTGTGATCTGGTTGTGATCCGTTGCAATGTTTGTTGTTGAATAAATCGGAGCAAGCTCATGCTGAGCCGGAGCAACCTCGTTATGCTCTGTCTTTGCAAGGATACCGAGCTTCCAAAGCTCCTCGTTAAGGTCTGCCATGTATTCGGCAACTCTCGGCTTGATAACTCCGAAATAGTGATCGTCCATTTCCTGACCCTTCGGCGGCTTTGCTCCGAAAAGGGTTCTGCCCGTGAACTTCAAATCCTTACGTTTTTCATACATTTCCTTATCAACAAGGAAGTATTCCTGCTCCGGACCGACGGAGGTGCGAACGCACTTTACATCCTCATTGCCAAAGAGCTTAAGAATTCTCATTGCCTGCTTGTTAAGAGCCTGCATTGAGCGAAGAAGCGGTGTTTTCTTATCAAGTGCCTCACCGCCGTATGAACAGAAAGCGGTGGGAATGCAAATGGTGTTACCCTTGATAAATGCGTATGATGTGGGGTCCCATGCGGTATAACCTCTTGCCTCAAATGTTGCACGAAGTCCGCCCGAGGGGAAAGATGATGCATCAGGCTCGCCCTTGATAAGCTCTTTGCCTGAGAATTCCATGATTACTCTGCCGTCGGGAGCGGGAGAGATGAAGCTGT
>CALBHM010000474.1 GCA_937892835.1 uncultured Ruminococcus sp.
AACATTACTTTTCTGCACTTATCGTAGGGTGCGATGCCCACATCGCACCTTGGAAATTCTGATAAATGTTACTTTCGGCCTTTTTTATTTCCAGCTGACATTTTATCAGCCTTCCCCTCGAGGGTAGCGAAGCGGAGCGACGGTAGTGAATGAACGTCCGGTGGACGTTCAGAGCCGGAGCGTGACCGAGCCGCAGCGAGACGGTGGGCGGCGGATTGCGCCGCTCGGATGAGGTGGTAAAATTTTTATCTCACTATTTATTGAAATCTGATTTGAACTTTTCCACCTCATCACCGTCTTACGACGGAGCTTCCCCTCAAGGGGAAGCCTTGGTCAGTTTCTTCTGGCCTTGGGTCGATGTGGTCATCGACCCCTACGAAATGTGCCTTTGTCGAACATCATCACACCGAAAAAATCTGATTAAAAATTTCCGTCTTTTCGTAGGGGCGACCATTGGTCGTCCTTTTTTATTTCCAGCTGACATTTTATCAGCCTTCCCCTTGGAGGGGAAGCCTTGGTCGAATTCTTCAGACATGCAACAAATGAGATTTTCAAAGAACCCCATCAAGCAGCGTCCGAATCTCTCTTACTTAGTGACATCCGCCGCAAGAACCGCACTCGCCCGAGCAATGATGCTCCTCCTGCGGCTCGCATGTCTTGGGATCCTCGCCCTGAACACAGAGAGCAAGAATGCCTGTGATATGATTCATCATCTCGTCAACAGCCTGACGTGCAGCCTCATACTTCTGCATGTTCTCGTTTGCCATAACTGCCTGATAAACCTCTGTGAACTCCTTATCATATGCGGCAAGCTTCTCCTCGTCTGCATCATCCTTAGCTGCCTCATGCTGATATGACATGTGGATAAGCTGAATCTTGTTGATAAGATCGTTGAGATCAGTATCTGCCTCGTTTGTCTTTCTTGCCTCATGGAATGCAAGATAACGCTCGTCCTGCTGAATTGCTGCGCCGAGCTGTCTTGTGATTTCAATAATGTCCATTGTAAAACTCCTATAAATTTATTTATCTGAAAAACGCCTTTCAGCGTTCATCCAATACTCCTCTGACTATCCACGTCAACGGCTCTGTGACCTTGACCTTACAGAACTTTCCGATAAGCTCCTTGCCCTCGACCTCGGGGAACTCTATCATGACGTTGCCCTCGGTTCTGCCGTTGAGGATACCGTCCTTGGCATAGCCCTCACAAAGCACCGTATAGGTCTTGTCCTTCATCGCCGCCGTGCGCTCGGAGGCAATTTTCTCCTGCGCATCCGTCAGCTCCTTGAACCATTTACCCTTTTCCTCTCTCGAAATCGGGTCGGGCATATCCGCCGCTTTTGTACCCGGTCGGGGTGAGAAAATGAACGTAAACAGCGAGGTGAACTTAACCTCCTCAATAAGCGAAACCGTGTCCCTGAACTCCTCGTAGGTCTCCCCCGGGAATCCGACAATAACGTCGCTCGTCATTGAAAGATCGGGCATAACCTGCCTTGCATAGCGTGCGAGCTCGAGATATTTTTCCCTCGTATAGCCACGGTTCATCGCCTTGAGCACCCTGTCGTTCCCGCTCTGGAACGGAAGATGCAGATGCTTTGCAACCTTGTCGCACGAAGCCATCGTGTCAAGAAGCTCCTTTGTGCAATCCTTCGGGTGCGAGGTCATAAACCTGATTATAAAGTCGCCGGGCAAATCATTGATCTGCCGAAGAAGCTTTGAAAAATTGATATCGCCGTCAAGATTTTTGCCATAAGAATTAACGTTTTGTCCGAGCAGAGTAATGTCCTTACAGCCCGAAGCGATAAGCTCCTTGGCCTCCTTGATAACATCCTCCGGCTCACGGCTGCGCTCACGTCCTCTGACATAGGGAACTATGCAATAGCTGCAAAAATTGTTGCAGCCGTACATAATCGGCAGCCAGCCCTTGATATTGCCGTCACGTCTTACGGGAAGATCCTCGGCAATAACGCCCGCCTCATCTGGGCATTCATACACCTTTTTGCCCGTGCAAAGCACACGGTAAATCAGCTCCGGGATTCTGTGAATAACATGAGTTCCGAAAACAAGGTTGACAAACGGATAGCTCTTTCGTATTTTATCAACAACTCTTTTCTGCTGCATCATGCAGCCGCAGAGTGCGATTATCAAATTCGGATTAGTCTTTTTCAGTCTCTTGATTGCACCGACATTGCCGTAAATTCTGTCCTCGGCATGCTCACGAACCGCACAGGTGTTGTAAAGGATCAAATCGGCTTTTTCAACATCATCGGTGAATCCGTAGCCGAGCGATTCAAGGATTCCCTTGATACGTTCCCCGTCGGAAAC
>CALBHM010000475.1 GCA_937892835.1 uncultured Ruminococcus sp.
TCCGCTCTTTTTTATTACGTCGGGAATTGTTGTTTTGAGCACATCGAGATAGTCCTGCGGATCCTGAAGTGCCCAGTCTGCTCCGAGCTTTTTGCCGCTCGGGAGAGCCTCGTCCATAACGGAATGAGGATAATCGAGAACCGAGGTTGCAAGCTCCTCACCTGTTTTGACGTCAACGAGCAGTGCTCTGCCCGAGAGAGTACCGAAATCAACGCCGATTGCATATTTTGCCATAATAAACCTCCGTTTTACGTTACGCCAAAAGTAAGGCGACGATATTTGAATAAACCCTGACAGGGTCTTCAAGGAATCTTTCCTTGACGGCAAGTGCCTGGTCATAGTCGGCAACAAAGAGCTTGACACTCATTATCTCGTCGTCCGCATCAACCACGGAAAGGGTCACATTGCAGCCCTTCTCCACCCTGTCGATCTGAATTTTATTTTCACGCTCACGTCTGAGCCTCGTCTGAAGTCTGACAGCAGCGTTAAAAGCCTGTTCTCTCACCGTAAATGGGATATCGTGCTCCAAGGTTTCGGAATTCTTCTTACCCTTATCGGTGATAATCAGCTCATTTTCTTTTATAATCACGTTGCCGTTATCGGCAAGCTCACTGAGTGCCTGGCTCATTTCAAAGTAATTTGCAAGCTCCTCGCCGCATATCACCTCGTCAAGCTGTTCTCTCGTAAGCGGTGTATCAAGACGGCTTAGAAGATATCCGATAAGAATTTTTATCTCGTTCTTCGTCCTCAGTCCGCCGAGTTCAATGCCTTCGCTGAAGGAATCATATTCCATTGGGAGGCCTCCTTATTCTATCGGGATTTCGACAGGCTGTCTGTGTCTGAAAATCAGCACGCTGTCAAAGCCGCAGTTTTGGGCAAGCTGCATACCCTGCTCGATTCCTGCACCCATATGCTCTATGAAATGCGAATCCGAGCCGACAGTTACATGCTTTCCGCCGAGCTCCTTAAAGCGGCGGACATAGCTCTCGTCCGGCAGAGTTCTGCCGATAGGCTGTCTGAGGCCGGAAGTGTTGATTTCAAGCGGCTTGTCCTTTTCGATAAGCAGTGAGAAAATCTCGTCGATATCCTTTTGATATCTTGTCATGTCAACGTCGATATGGTGCTCGCCAACAATATAGCGCAAGGGATATGTAAGGTGAGCAAAGGTATCGAATTTGCCCCACTCGGCAAGCATTTTCATCTCACGGAAATAATCGTCAAGAAGCGGATAAACATTGTCCTTGTTATAATCCAGCTCGCAGAAATCGGGAGTTTTTCTGAGATTATGTATCGAACCGATTACAATATCATAATCCTTGGAAGCAATAAGAGCCTCGCTCTCGGCAAGGTCATATGTCGGCTCGCCCATCTCAACGCCCACGCAAACCTCAATTCTATCCTTGTACTGCTCCTTGGCTCTCGAAATATCAACAAAAGCCTCGTCGGCAGTCTTGTCAAAATGATTCTGACGGAACAAATCCATCTCAACATGATCAGTGAACGCAACAATTTTTATGCCCTTTTCAATCGAGCTTTCAATCATTTCGTCAACGGAATAGTGACCGTCAAAGGAATGAATAGTGTGTGCGTGCATATCAACAATATTCTTAAAACTCATTTGTAACCATAACCTTTCAAATGAATGCAAAAAAACTTTATCTAATAAATTTTATCACACCGAGCTATAAGCTGTCAACCGTAATTGCCCATTCTTTCACAAGTTCGTCAACGCTTTTTGCGGCATTGGCAGGGCTGGTGGACGGCAGTCGAACGGCTTCGATCCCGGTAGATGATAAAATGTATTTCTTATAAAGCTTATCGGCGGTTGCGCCGTTGGTGAAAATACGCTTAATCTTGCTGTTTTTTATGATAAAACCTATATCATTCGGAACGGCGTTTTTAATCGAGCTGTCTGCCGATCCGTATATATCACACGAGGCTATAACATCCCAGAGTGCAATATGATTGTTCAAAAGCATAGTTTTCTTTTCGTCGATCGTAACAGGGGCTTCGACG
>CALBHM010000476.1 GCA_937892835.1 uncultured Ruminococcus sp.
TGACAGAATTGATTGAAAAATACAATCTGCCGTTTGACTTAAAAAAGGGACTTGTCCTCACTCATGAGGCGGAGAAAGAATACCTGAAGAACAAAGGTGTTCCGCTCAAAAATGGTGCAAGGGAGCTTCTTGATTTTCTCAAAACCAACGGCTACGGTATTTATCTTGCTTCGTCGAGCGGAAAAGAGCGAGCGCATACGATTCTTTCCGGCAACGGAATAGAAGGATATTTTGACGGCGGAGTTTTCGGCGATGAAATAGAGCACAGCAAGCCTGCACCCGATGTTTTCCTCAAAGCAAAGGAAAAGGCAGGAACGAAAGCGGAGGAATGTCTTGTCCTGGAGGACAGCGACGCAGGAATCCATGCGGCGTATGCTGCAGGTATCCCTGTTATCTGCATCCCCGACCTGAAGCAGCCGTCAGATGAGTCGAAGCAAATGGCAAAATTCGTGCTACCGTCATTGCTTGACATTAAGGAAATGCTCGAAAATAAGGAAATATAAAGCAACAGTCTCTCTTGATTCGACTTGAAGAAGAGAGACTGTTTTATTATTTAGATATTAGATAAGTCTGAAGGTCTTGACCTCGTGCGGTTTCATGGTGAATTCAAATTCGCCGTTTTCGCATGGGATTTCGTGCTCGTCACATTCCATAAGGTTACATTCGATAACCTTTGAATAACCGAGGTCGAACCATGTCTTTACCGTGCAGTGACGTGTCTCGGATTCATACATTCTGACGATTATGCCGTTGCCGTCCTGAGCAGGCTTGACTGCGTCGAGAATAACGCTGTCGCCGTTGATTTTCGCAAACGTATGGCCGATATCGCTGCCGCCGTTCGCCTTTATGAATTCGCCGTCAAGTCTGATGTTTTCCTCAAAGCCGAGCCTTACTGTGTCGGCCTCACGCCATGTTCCCGCGTGCGGATAGAACGAATATCTGAAGGAGTGCATTCCGATATCACCGACAGGATCGGGTAGAATCGGGCCTCTGAGAAGCGTTATCTTCATCACGTTGTCGTGCACGTTGTAGCCGTACTTGCAGTCGTTGATGATGCTTGCGCCGTAGCCGCCCTCGGAGAGATCGGCCCACTTGTGAGCACAGAACTCAAACTTTGCCTGATCGTAGCTTGTGTTGTAATGGGTCGGGTATTCCGCAGCACCGTGAGCGATCTCACAGCTTGCGTTGCGGCTTCTGATATCAACGGAGAACTCTGCCTTAAGCACCTTTTCACGCTCGTGCCAGTCAACTGTTGTGTCAAAATCAACCGTCGGCTTGTCCTTTTCAAGAATAATGTCCTGAGTTATTGTTGACTCATGGAACTTCCTTACAACACGGATAACGCCCTTGAGCGGTGAAGCTTCAACGACCTCAATGCTTTCGGCCTTATCAAGAGCCCAGAACTTCATCTGATAGTCGAATTCCATGTTCCATGCGCTCTCGTGAACAGGCTTGTCGTGAGAAACCGTGAGCAGGTTGCCCTTACCTGTGAGAATCTGTCTGCCTGTCTGCTTGTCGATTACCTCGTCGAGCAATCCGTTTTCGTCAAGAGTGACTTTGAGATATTTATTTTCAAGTGAATTTTTCGTTGCTTTGACTGTATCAAATTCCGCCGTTTCATCGCAGAGAGTGAAAACTCCGTAGCCGAATGCAGGAACGGAATCGGCATAGAACTCAATATAATGCTTGCCGTCTTCGTCATAAACCTTGCTTGCAAGGAGCTTGCCGTCGGAATTTTTGATGCCCTTTGCCGCATACGGAATTTCAGCCTTGACAAGGCCCTTTGTCTGCCAGGTGAGCATATTCCAAACAAGAATCGAATCATCCTTCACGCTCACATTGTTGAGAATCTTATTCTTGCCGTCACGGACAAGTCTGCCGCCAAGCTCACGAAGCTCGGCATATTCTTCTCTTGTGTTCTCCATTGCCTCATGAATCGAGGTGCCGGGGAGAATATCGTGGAACTGATTGATGAGCAAAATTTTCCATGCCTTTTCCATATCCTTGGCAGGATAATCTCCGCCGAAAACGTTGAGAATTTCGGCATTTCTCATCATGAATTCGCCACGGCGGTTGTTCTTTTTGATGAATGCCTGACTGGTGAATGTGCCACGGTGATTTTCGTAGTAAAGCTCGCCGTCGTAAACAGGGAGCTTGTCAAAATCACCGTCGATAGCATGGAAAAACTCCGAAACCTTACCGTTTCTTGTCTTAGGCATACCGGGAAGCTTTTCAAGACGCTTGCCTCGTTCAACCTGATTAAACGTGCATCCGCCACCTCCGTCGCCGTAGCCGAACATACCGCAGGATACGTCAACGATGCTGTTCTGACGGTTATTCTTGCGGAGTGTGGTTATGTACTCGGCGTCGTATTCGCTCTGATACGGCTTCTTGCAAAGGTAAGCAAGTACTTCGTCGCCGCTGTGCGATCTCCAGCGAAAAACGCTGTAAGGGAACTCATTTGTGTCGTTATAGAAAAGCTTTGAAGTCATGAAATACTTCATACCGGAACGTTTGATTATCTGCGGAAGTGCCCATGTAAAGCCGAAGCAGTCGGGAAGCCAGTAAATATCGGACGAAACGCCGAATTCCTTCATAAAGAACTCTCTGCCGTAAAGAAGCTGACGAATGAGAGCCTCGCCGCTGGCAATGTTTGTATCTGCCTCAACCCAAGCGTTGCCGACGATTTCCCACTGACCGTTCTTGACCTTTTCCTTAACGCGCTCGTAGATATCGGGATAGTGCTTTTTCATGAAGTCGTAGAGAACCGCCTGACT
The DNA here is from genome assembly GCA_937892835.1 of uncultured Ruminococcus sp. Taxonomy (GTDB): domain Bacteria; phylum Bacillota; class Clostridia; order Oscillospirales; family Acutalibacteraceae; genus CAG-488. The sequence goes on from CALBHM010000476.1 coordinate 2,778, forward strand.
CTGAGTGAACTTGAAGTCGGGATAGTTGTCCATAAGTGCAAGATTGTTCGAAAATGTTCTTGCTGTTTTTCTTGTGATCTCTCTGACCGTCCAGAGCCACGCAACGTCAAGGTGGCTGTGACCTGCCATAATGATTTCTCCGGGGGAGGAGTAGTTAATTTTTTCGATCTCGCCCCAGAGAACGTTGACCGCTTTCGGTACAGAAGCGATAAAAGCTTCACCGCCGAGGTCAAAGTCAAGCTGATGAACCGAATCGTCCATAGCGTTGAAAAGGC
>CALBHM010000477.1 GCA_937892835.1 uncultured Ruminococcus sp.
TTGCAAAGCTTTTGCTGTGTGATCGTGACATTTATTTCTTTGACGAGCCGACCAAGGGCATGGATGCGGAATTCAAAAAGATTTTTTCAGAAATTTTATCCGAACTTAAATCAAAAAATAAAACAATAATTATTATTTCTCATGACATAGATTTTTGCGCAGAAAATGCCGAGCTTTGCGCAATGCTTTTCGACAAAAATATTGCCGCAGTTAACACGACGGAAGAGTTTTTTGACGGAAACCGTTTTTACACAACGGCGGCAAATAAAATTTCAAAAGGTTTTATTGACGGCGCAATAACAGACAAGGATGTGATCAAATGTCTAAAAAAATAATCACGCTTTTTGTCTTTATTCTCGGAATTCCTGCGATAATTTTCGGCTGCTCCAAGCTGATAATTTCAAAGCAATATTACGTTGCAAGCGCATTGATTATAGCTCTCGCATTGGCCGCAGTTTTTCTGAACCTTGAAAAGAAAAAAATGAAAACAAGGGAGCTTGTCGCAATCGCATGCGTAGTCGCTCTTGCGGTTGTCGGACGTGCGGCTCTGTTCATGTTTCCGCAGGTCAAACTCACCTGTGCGATCGTAATTCTTGCGGCGATATCTTTCGGACCTTATGTTGGCTTTCTGTGCGGCTCGCTTTCGATGCTTGTTTCAAACATATTTTTCGGCCAGGGCACACACACACCCTTTCAGATGTTCGGCATGGGTCTTGTAGCATTTCTCTGCGGACTGATTTTTTATAAAAAAAGCTACGGCAGAAACCGCTGGGCGGTCGCAATTGTCGGAGGAATTTTGTGCTTCGCCGTGTATGGCTTTATTGTCGATTCAAGCTCGGCTCTGTTTTTCTCCGCCGAACCGACGATCAAAGCCATGCTCCCCGTTTACATCTCGGGTATGAGCTTCAACGCAATTCACGCCGTAACAACGCTTGTTGCGCTTTTCGTCGCAACACCGTACATTCAGGATACATTTGATCGTATTGCAAAAAAATACGGACTTTTCGGAGCTTGAATAACAATAGGCTACTTGAAAGGATTGATAACATGAAAAAATATATTTCTCTTTTACTTGTTTCCGTTTTGATTCTTCTCTCCGGCTGCAGCATGACCGTAACTAAAGTTGAGAACACAACATCCGACGAGCAGCACATAATAACAAAAGAAGAAATAACAACCTCGACCACCAGCTCGGCAGTGGCCTCAACAACGGTTTATACTACAACTGCACCAAATACAACAACCGTCAAAAGAACAACAACTGCACACACGACCAAGTCCGCCAAGGTCACAACCACAAAGAAGCAAGTTAAACCCATAACCTGCACGATCGAGATTGAATGTAAAACTATTCTCAACAATCTTGACAGCCTTCGTCCGGAGAAAAAAGCGTTTCTGCCAAAGGACGGATACATTCTCAAAGAAACAACTGTTTCCGTTGCCGAGGGCAGTACGGTTTTTGACGTGCTGAAGCTCGTTTGCAAGCAGAACACATGCCCCGAAAAATGCACCTACTGCCGCAAATCCGGAATTCAGCTTGAATATGTTTATACCCCCGGCTATGACAGCGAATATATCCGAGGAATTCATCAGCTCTACGAAAAGGACTGCGGAACGCAATCGGGCTGGATGTATTCGGTCAACGGAGTTTTTCCGAACTACGGCGTTAATAAATACACCGTCAAAAACGGTGATGATATAAAACTGCGTTACACCTGCAACGGCCTCGGAGAAGACCTCGGAGCAAGCTTCATGGGTTGACGAATAGCCAAAAATGGATTATAATGACATCAAAATTTTTTAACGAGGTCAATATGATTACATACACAAAAATCACATTTGATGAAGCAAAAAATATGCTGGACGCAGGGCATTGTATAATGTTCGACGTGCGCACGGATGAAGAATTTTTCACCGGTCATGCCGAGGGTGCGGTCAATTTTGACGTTGACACGATCAATGCCGAAACCGCCGCCGAGCTTATACCAAGTAAGGACACGCCGATTATTGTCTATTGCAAAACCGGCGAACGTGCCAAGCTTGCCGCCGAAGCCCTATGCGAACTCGGCTACACAAACGTTTGCGACGTCGGCAGTCTCGTCGAATGGCCTTACGGCTTGTCATTTGAATAAACAAAAAAGCCTCCCTTTTTTCTGGGAAGCTTTTTTCATATCCGTAGGGTTCGTCAAATTTTAATGCAGAAAGCAACAACCGCAACTCACAAAGCTATGCGAATTGCGGTCTCTTTTATTCTGTGTCTGATTTTGTTCTGGACATGATTTCTAACGCCTTATTAATAACCGCCAGCTGATCCTCGCCCGGCATAACCTTAACGGCAATATGGGGCTTGCCTGCGGCGGAAACAGTTATTCTGCCACGCATGTATTTGGCAAGGTTTGATATTTTCTCCATATCGAGCGTTTCGATAAAGAGCTTGACGTTGCTGCCCGTTCGTCCTATCTCATAAACGCCCTGCTGCAACGCAGTGTTTCTGAGAAGTGAAACCGTGATAAGTCCCTGAACGCACTGCGGCGGCTCACCGAAGCGGTCTATAAGCTCATCGAGAACATCCTCGGCATCGTCATGATTTTTGATATCCGCAATTCGGCGATACATTGCCAGCTTCTGAGGAACATCCTCAATATAATCAGCCGGAATGTGTGCGTCAATCGGCAGGTCGATAAGACATTCCTTCTCGGGGATGGCCGAAATCTCGCCTTTTTCCTCACGAACGGCTTGGTCAAGCATTTTCAGATACATATCATAACCGACCGATTCCATGTGACCGTGCTGCTGTGCACCGAGAATATTACCGGCGCCTCTGATTTCAAGGTCACGCATTGCAATATGGAATCCTGAACCGAACTCGGTATATTCACGGATAGCCGTCAGTCGCTTTGCGGCTACCTCGGTCAGCTCCTTGCCACGCCTGAACGTGAAATATGCGCTTGCACGCCTTGCCGAACGTCCGACACGGCCTCTTATCTGGTGGAGCTGTGCAAGACCGAGCTTGTCGGCGTCCTCGATGATAAGCGTGTTGACGTTGGGGATGTCGATGCCTGTTTCAATAATCGTTGTGCAAACAAGCACATCAATGTCACCCTCAAGCAGGTCACGCCAAATATCGCTCAATTTATCCTCGGTCATCTGACCATGAGCGACGGCGATGTTTGCATCGGGAAGAAAATCTCTGAGCTTTGATGCCATTCTTTCAATCGTTTCTGTTCTGTTATGCAGATAATAAACCTGTCCGCCACGGCGAAGCTCGGATTGAATCGCCTGAACAATAACGTCAAAATTATACTCGATAACATAGGTCTGAACCGGGTGCCTGTCATGCGGTGCTTCCTCAAGAATCGACATATCCCTGATTCCCGTCATCGCCATATTGAGCGTTCTCGGAATCGGAGTTGCACTGAGCGTCAGCACGTCAACATTCGGATACTGCTCCTTAAGCTTCTCCTTCTGTGCAACACCGAAACGCTGCTCCTCGTCGACTATTATCAGTCCGAGGTCACGGAACTCGATATCCTTTGAAATCAGTCTGTGCGTTCCGACGATGATATCAACATATCCCCTTTTTAGATCCTGCTTAATTTTTTTCTGCTGATTTGTCGGAACAAAACGTGAAATCATCTGCGCCTCAACAGGGAATCCGTCAAAGCGTTTGCAAATAGTTTGGTAATGCTGGAGCGCAAGAATCGTTGTCGGAACAAGAATTGCGCATTGCTTGCCGTCGGCAACGCACTTGAATGCGGCACGGAGTGCAACCTCCGTCTTGCCGAAACCAACGTCACCGCAGAGAAGTCTGTCCATCGGATAAGGCTTCTCCATGTCGTTCTTTATCTCCTGAATACAACGAAGCTGATCGTCCGTTTCCTCATACTCAAAGCGGCGTTCAAAATCGTTCTGCATGTCAATATCGGGTGAAAAAGCGAAGCCCTTTATCTGCGTTCTCTTTGTATAAAGGTCAATCAGCTCTTGAGCAATATCCTTGACCGCCGAGCGAACACGGGAACGGGTTTTCTGCCATTCCTTGCCGCCAAGCTTATTGAGCTTAACGGTGCCGTTCTCGCTCTTTGATCCGATGTATCTCGACACTTGATCAAGCTGAGTAACCGGCACATAGAGAATGTCGCCCTTGTCATATTTTATCTTAATATAATCCTTTATGTTTCCGTCGGCTTCAAGGCTTGTGATACCCTCAAAGATACCGATACCGTGAGCGGTGTGAACAATATAATCGCCCTTGTGAAGATCCTCAAGCGAATTGAACACCGCCGCCTTGTTAACCTTTTTGTTAGACTTTCTGACAGGCAGAGCCGTTCTGCTGCCATAGGTTATAACCGTCAGCTCAGCGTCTGGATATTCAAAGCCTGCCGAAAATCCGCCGGGCAATACAATAACCTTGTTCGGGATCAGCTCATCCGGCGGCGTCGGCATATACGATGCCGAGAAGCCTTCACCCTGCAAATCCGAGGCCAAGGCCTGAGCCGATTTATCCGTTCCGGCTATAACAAAAACCGAATGTCCTTTTTTCTGATACATCGGTTTAATATCGTCAATAAGCACGCTCATTGAACCGTTCCACGGCGAGAACTGACGTGCGTTAAACGTCACAAGACCCTTGACGGGCGTATCAAACGAACCTCTTGCTATGTTGTCAAGATAGACCGCACCGAGATCCTCATAAACACCCAAAAGCTCGCTGAACTCGAGCATAAAGCGGTCAAGGCCCTTGCAAACTATGCCCTCCTCAAGGAAAGCCTTAAGCTCCTCATGGAAAAGCTCAAGTGAAGCGTTCGCATGCTCCTTGACGGCAAAGCTCTCGCTGACGAACAAAAGCGGTTCATCAATATAATCAAAAATCGATGCCGCACAAGGATAGATAAGCGGCAAATATCTGTCAATATTCGGCAGATGAATTCCGCCATTAAGCTTCTCAAGGTCGGCTGAAAGAAGCTGCTTTGCCTGAACGGAGCCTTTACCTTTTGTCTTTGCTATCTGCTCTTCTATAAGGTCGGCAAGCTTGACGGGATTACAGCAAATCTCATTGGCCGGCGTAATTACAACGGAATTTGTCGAATCAATGCGTCGCTGGCTCTCTGTATCGAACGTCGATAGACAATCTATGCTGTCGCCCCAAAATTCAACACGGTACGGGTTGGCACAGTCGGGTGAAAAGATATCAATAATTCCGCCCCTGACGGCAAACTGACCCGATCCGTCAACCTGGTTGCTCCTTGTATATCCGGCATTGATGAGCCTATCGATAAGCTCATCCTGCTCGACTGTTTCCCCTACGGTGAGTGTTATCCTCTTGGCAATAAGCTCCTCGGGAGGAATTGTGAGCTGCAAGGCAGCCTCAACTGAGCAGACGACCGCACGCACACTTTCGTCTACAAGATGGCCGAGAACACTCAGTCTTGAATGCTCGTAATCACGGGATTTTATGTCGTCAGGGCGCAAGGATATGTCTCCGGCGGGATACATGACAGCATCACAGCCAAAGGCATTGAGGTCTTTGCACAGCTTATTCGCCGAGCTTTCGTCGGGCGTTATAACTATTGCTTTGTGAGGTGAAAGGTCTTGACAGAGTGCCGATATCACATGCGCCTTATGAATCTGCGATAACCCGAGCGCACCCGCTGGCAAGCGTCGGTTCGTCACATTATAAAGCAGTGAGCGATACTCGCTCAATCCTTTCAGAGCTTTTGTAAAACAGGACATTCTTAAGCTCCAATTCTTTAAATATTTATTTTATAATTTCTCATATCTTGTTTAAGCTTTTCAAAATCACGGTCGGCAAAGCAATGAGTATTCATACCGAGCCGCTTTGCGGTGTCAATATTCGCCTGCATATCGTCGATAAAGAAACATTCTTCGGGTTTCAATGAAAACACTTTAAACAAGGCCTTGTAAATGTTTTCCTCGGGCTTAATTTCATTATAATATGCCGAGATGATAAATCCGTCGAAAAAGGCAAAGGCAGGCACACTTTTTTTAAAATCATCAAACCAATCGGGGCAATTTGAAAGAAGATATATCTTGTATCCGTTTTCTTTGAGCGTTTTAACAACCGGATACATTTCAGCAATCGGCGGCATCTCCGCTTCACGTTCAAGCACCATTCTTCTAACCTCGGCATGAAGTCTTTCGGGAATACGGCTTGTCATTCTTTTCAATGCTTCTTCAACAGAAAGGTCTCCCTTATCCATTGCCGACCATTCCTTTGAGCGGAAGGTATTGGCAAGAACAACATCCTTATCCTCGGGAGCAAAATGATTTTTGACCGAGCGAATCGGGTCAAAATCAATCAGAACCCCGCCCATATCAAACACAATATTTCTTATCATTCAATCGCCTCCGTTCACGGAATCATTTATTACTTAGGTATTATATAACAGTTTACATCAAAAATCAATCAAGCCAAATCAAATAAATTGTCGTCCTATTTAGTTATGACAAAATCTTAATCAAAAATTAAGATTTCAAACACCAAAATTGCTTGAATTTCACATTATATTGTGTTACACTATTCGTTGCTTGTCAAGATAATACTTAATTAATATAGATACTTTTGAATATGGAGGAAATAAAATGAAGGCAAAAGTTAAATACAGGAAATACGGAAACATTCCCGATATGAACACCGTCAAGGACATTATTGTTTACGGTGCAAAACAAGGTAAGACAAAAAAGCAGTATGCGTTCAAAGACATGAACGGCAATTACTGTGAGAAGAATTTTGATGAGGTTTTTTATGACGCAACAGGTCTCGGCCAGCATCTTTACACTCTCGGTTTACAGGGCAAGAAAGTTGCCATACTCAGCGAAAACAGCTATTATTGGATAGCGGCATTTTATTCAATCGCCAGTGGCCACATGATCGCAATTCCGCTTGACCCCAAGCTTCCTAAGGAGGACCTTGTAGACCTCATGGTGAGAAGCGGCTGTGACGCAATTTATTACACTCACGACTTCGCCCCGGCTATACAGATGATGAAAGAAAATCCCGATGTCAAGCTTTCGGTTTATCTCAAGCTTGAGGACTTTGACGAGCTTGTCAGAATGGGACATGAAGAGCTTAACGGTGGAGCAAAGAACTATCTCGAGGACGTAGTAAAACCCGATGATCTCGGATTCATTGTTTATACCTCGGGCACAACAGGCAAGAGCAAGGGCGTTATGCTCTCTCAAAAGAACGTTGCCGTCGACGCAATCGCAACCTGCCGAGCAATGACGGCGAGCCAGACGGTTGCATTTCTGCCGTTCAACCATACCCTTTCATGGGCAAGCGCACTTTTCGCAAGTCCGCTTCTTTCCGAGTGGGGTTACATATGC
>CALBHM010000478.1 GCA_937892835.1 uncultured Ruminococcus sp.
TGTGTTCATAAAATAAAACCTCCTTATTACCCGTTTTGAATAATAAGGAGGCCAAAAGTCGCATTATTACTCAGCGGGATGCGACAGAAGAACCGCAAGAAATCTTTTCGTCCGACGAACAACTCCCCGTTTCATCGGCACTTAACGCTCATCTGTCTACTCTGAACAGTGCTATTATATACCCTATATTAAAATTGTCAATAGTTTTACAATCGTTAATTAAATTATTTATTAAATCCCTCGACCTTCATATAATCCTTGGATTTATATTTGATAAATACGGTCAAGGCCGCTCCGAACGGAATCGCAAGAACAGTCAAAAGCTTTCTCGGAGATTCGGAAATGAAATGCTTGTTTTTCATCAGAATTGAGCTTGAAACATAATGAATGCAATTCCTCACAACATCCTTGGGCTGAGGAAAAGCGGTCATATCAAATTTTCTCAGAAACGCAAAGCCCTGCGGATTTTTGAGATATTGGCGATACATATTCGTACTTGAACCGTCGGCCATATATTCAACAACACAAACCGGTTCGTTCATGATTATCAGCGTGTATTCAAGGTCGGCAAGCGTGTATTTATACGAAAGAGGAACATATTTCTCGCCCGGGAATGTCGGATAAGGCGGATTTTTTTTCATGATGTCCGTTCGATAAATAATCTTTTTATCTCCCCTGCCGCCTCGCTGATAGTATGAATAAAACGTGGTATCAAATCTGTCGGTTTCAAGCTCCTTGCCAATAACCTTGCCGTTATCAAAAATATCTAAAGCGAGAATTCCGGCATATTTATCGCTGCCGTATTTTCTCCAGCAGTTCACGATCTTTTCAACCGCATCGTCGGTCATGTAATCGTCGGAATCAATACAGGTATTCAGCTCCGTGTCGATATTTTCATATGCTGTATTATGCGCCGTGTGCATGCCGCCGTTTTCTTTATAAACATATTTAATTTCAAACCCGTTATCAGGAACCGCCTGCCACTGCTTTATCAGCTCGGCGGTGTTATCTGTTGAACCGTCATCAACAACCAACCATACAAAATCTTTCAGGGTCTGACGGCGCAAGCTCTCATAGCATTTATGAATCGTGTAAGCTCGATTGTACGCCGGCGTAAACACTGTTAAAGTTTTCTTTTGCGTTTCCATGTGTTACCCTCCAGATAGATAAGTGATGATCTGATTCCGAAAAAAATCCGCCGGGTAAAGCCCGACGGATTACCTTTATTCAATTATACAATCAAATAAGCTTTTTGTAAAGAGCTGTAATCTCTTCAACGCTTGTATCTCTCGGGTTGCCCGGGCGGCAAGCGTCATCATAAGCCGACTGTGCAAGGAACGGAATATCCTCTTCCTTAACAATCTCTTTAAGGTCTGCCGGAATTCCGACATCGTGTGAAAGCTGCTTAACAGCATCAATAGCTGCCTTGCGAGCCTCTTCAATGCTCATATCCTCTGTGCCCTCAACGCCCATTGCCTTTGCAATGTCACGATACTTATCGCCTGTTGCCGGAGCATTGTACTCCATAACAGTCGGAAGAAGAATTGCATTTGCTACGCCGTGCGGTGTATCATAAAGTGCGCCGAGCGGATGAGCCATTGAGTGAACAATACCGAGACCAACGTTTGAGAAGCCCATACCTGCAACGTACTGACCGAGAGCCATTCCCTCTCTGCCCTCTGCAGTGTTCTCAACAGCACCTCTGAGGTTCTTGGAGATAATCTCGATTGCCTTGAGATGGAACATATCGGAAAGCGCCCATGCACCCTTTGTGATGTAACCCTCAATAGCATGTGTAAGAGCATCCATACCTGTTGCGGCGGTAAGACCCTTCGGCATTGATGACATCATATCGGGATCAACGACTGCAACAACCGGAATGTCATGAACATCAACACAAACCATCTTGCGGTTCTTCTCTGCATCTGTGATAACATAGTTGATTGTAACCTCTGCGGCTGTACCTGCAGTTGTGGGAACTGCGATAATAGGAACGCACTTGTTCTTAGTCGGAGCAACGCCCTCAAGAGAACGAACGTCAGCAAACTCAGGGTTAGCAATAATAATGCCGACTGCCTTTGCTGTATCCATTGACGAACCGCCGCCGATTGCTACAATGCAGTCTGCGCCAATCTCCTTGAACTTGGCAACACCGGCCTGAACATTCTGAATGGTCGGATTCGGCTTAATATCTGTAAATAATTCGTATTCGATTCCCGCGTTTTCAAGAACATCTGTAACCTTCTTCGATACGCCGAACTTTACAAGGTCCGGGTCTGAAGCAACCATAACTTTCTTAAAGCCTCTGCCCTTTACTTCATCGGGGATCGCATTGATGGCACCTGCGCCATGGTAAGAAGTTTCGTTAAGTACAAATCTGTTCATGGAATTACACTCTCCTTAATAACCGCTTTTTCGGCGGCTGATTTATCTTTTCGGCGTGTTTTCGTTATCGTGCGGTAACGTTTACCCACGCTTTAATTATATTATAAACTTAAATTTTGCGGAAATTATGACATTATTTTAACAACCTGTGAACTTTTCGATTTCTTTTACGAAAAGCGTACCGTTATCAACCGTAAATCTTATTTCATATCCCGCAAATCCGAATCCGTAAAGCCTTTCGGGATCGTTCTGATATTGAGGCCTCGGGTCAAGCTCTAAAACCTTAATAAGCGCAGCCATCTTATTTTCAGGAAACACAGCTGACAACTCCTTGGGGATAGCAACTTTCAGCCGTTCGCTTCCGTCCTTTGAAAATCCGCCGACGGCATCCGGATGACAATCGGCATACGGCACATACGGCTTAATATCGACAATTTCTGTTCCGTCCATCAAATCCGCTCCCGAAACAACAAGCTCCGTTCCGTCAATTTTTTCAAGCTTTACACAGGAAAGTCCGATATTGTTCGGGCGAAAAGGCGAACGGGTTGCAAAAACGCCCATTCTGACATTTCCGCCGAGCTTCGGCGGACGAACGGTCAGCGAATGACTCTCGGCAGGAGTGTTGAACTTCCACAGAAGCCAAATGTGCGAAAAGCCGTCAAGCCCTCTTATTGCGTCGGGACTGCGAAATTCAGGTTCAAAAACAATTCTGCCTTTCAGCTCTTCTACAAGTCCGCTCTGTCTCGGAATTCCGAATTTAGTCGGAAAATCCGTATAAATTTTTGCAATCGTTTTCATCGTGTCACCTTTTCGGATTTTTTCAAAAATATTATATCAAAATTCGTATAAAAAAACAATGTCGCCCACTTGAAAAAATTTTTCACGGGAGTATAATTAAGTAAATTTCACAAGGAGGGATAATTATGTCCGACTGGAACTCAAATCAATATATGAAATTCGGAGCGGAGCGCACTCAGCCGTCAATAGATTTAGTGAGCCGAATTGCCGACACAAAGCCGAATCACATACTTGACATAGGCTGCGGCCCGGGAAACAGCACGCAAAGACTTGCCGAGCAATTTCCGAATGCCGACATTCTCGGCGTGGATTACTCCGAGGATATGCTGAAAAAAGCACGGGCAACCTATCCCGAGCTGAAGTTTGAGCAGAGCCGTATACCCGATGATCTTGATAAGCTCGACGGAAAATTTGACCTCATTTTTTCAAACGCCTGTATCCATTGGATTCCCGATCACGAAGCGCTGATACCTGCGATTTTCGATAAGCTCAACGACGGCGGCACGCTTGCCGTTCAGATTCCGTATATTCAAAAAGCTCCGTTTTATCGTCTATTGAATCTGCTTGTTCACACTGTTGAATGGAAAAAGCTTGCTTTGATACACAATTTTCACAATCTTCTGCCGGAAGACTACTACGACATTCTCAGCAGGCTCAGCGATAATTTCAACATTTGGGAGACAACGTATTACCACACCGTTCAGTCACATGACGGCGTAATTGAATGGTACAAGGGCAGCGGCCTGAGACCGTATCTAGATATGCTCTCGGATGAGGAACGACCCGAATTTCTTGCCGACCTTACAGAGATAATTTCCGAGAACTTTCCTCGCAGAGCCAACGGCTCTATAATTCTCAAAATGCCCCGCATATTCTTCACGGCAAAAAAATGAACATAAAACAACCGCCGATGATTGCTCGTCGGCGGTTTGCTTATTATTAAATTTATGCTTCCTTCTTTTTATTGACTGCTCGTCTGATTGCCTTGCCTATCTCAAATACAGGGATAGTCGAAAGCGCAAGACCGAAGGAAATTGCAAGCTCCTCAATGCTGAATGTGCCCGGCTCAATTCCGAATACGGTGCAAAGACCCGGAATGTAGATAGCGGCAAGCGTCATTGCTGTTGTTGCAAAGAATGCTCCTATAAGCCACCAATTCATTTTCTTCATCATGTCAGCTGAGAAGATCGAAGCCTGACGTGAACGCATGTTGATTGCACACATCATTTCGGCAAAGTTAACTGTGAGGAATGCCATTGCCATTGCGTTGACACATTCATCGCCGCTAAAGAAACCGGCAAGACTGTGTGCTCCGCCACCGACGGGCTCAAGCCAATATCCGATGACATATGCAGCAATTTCGATGATTGCAAGGTAAATGCCCTGCCATACCATGTCAACGCCTGCGCCGCCGGAGAAAATACCGTCCGTTGTTGAACGCGGACGTCTTCTCATGATGTCACCCTCGGCCTTTTCCATGCCGAGTGCAAGACCCGGAAGCGAGTCCGTAACCATGTTGATCCAAAGAAGGTGAACGGGTGAAAGAATGGTGAAGTGAAGAATCGAAGCAATGAACATGATGATAACTTCACTGAGGTTTGTTGAAAGCTGGAACTGAAGAACCTTGAGAACGTTGTCGTAAATCTTACGACCCTCTTCAACAGCGTTAACAATCGTTGCAAAGTTATCGTCGGCAAGAACCATATCGGAAGTACCCTTTGTAACATCGGTACCTGTGATACCCATTCCGATGCCGATATCGGCGGCCTTAATCGACGGAGCGTCGTTAACACCGTCGCCTGTCATAGCCGTTACCATTCCGCGAGCCTTCCAAGCCTTAACTATGCGTGTCTTATGCTCAGGCTGAACACGAGCATAAACGGAATACTTCGTAACTTCCTCTTTAAGCTCCTCGTCGCTGAACTTATCAAGCTCTGCGCCCATGATAGCCTGTGAAGCGTCTGTGATAATGCCAAGCTCCTTACCGATAGCAACCGCAGTATCCTTATGGTCGCCTGTGATCATAACAGGACGGATACCTGCCTGACGGCACTCGTCGATAGCCGCCTTAACCTCGGGACGAACCGGGTCGATCATGCCTGTAAGACCGATAAAGATAAGGTCATTTTCCAAAGCTTCGGGAGCGAAGTCCGCAGGAGCGGAATCATAATTTTTATATGCACAAGCAAGAACTCTGAGTGCCTTGTCGGCCATTCTCTTATTGTCCTTGAGTGCGGCGGCCTTAATATCGTCTGTGATTTCAACAACCTTGCCGCCGACAAGTGCAAATTTGCATTTCTTGAGAATTTCATCGGGTGCGCCCTTTGTGTACTGAACGATTCCGTCAGCCGACTGATGAACTGTTGACATCATCTTTCTGCCCGAATCGAACGGAGCTTCGCCGATACGGGGCATAGCGGCAACAAGATCGCTCTTGTGCATGCCGAGCGAATTTGCGTATGCAACGAGTGCGGCCTCTGTCGGCTCACCTGTAACCTTGCCGTTTGCGTCAATTTCAGCGTCGCAGCAGAGAGCCATTGCCTTTGCAAGAAGCTGCTCGTCCTCGCCGTAATGGTCAACAACGGTCATCTTATTCTGTGTGAGTGTACCTGTCTTATCCGAGCAGATAATCTGCGTACAGCCGAGAGTTTCAACAGCGGTCAGCTTTCTGATAAGAGCCTGACGCTTACTCATAGCGGTAACGCCGATTGAAAGAATGATCGTAACAACTGCCGGAAGTCCTTCCGGGATAGCGGCAACAGCAAGAGCGATAGCCGCAATGAATGTATTAAGGGAAGATTCACCGAGAAGCTTCCATGTGAACGGCTCATTGGAAAGTACAAGCGTTTCAACAACACCTACAACGAAAACGAGAACGCTGATGCCGATAACAAGCTTTGTGAGGAAGTGTGAAAGCTCGCCCATCTTCTTCTGGAGCGGAGTCTCCTCCTTCTCGGCCGTGCTGAGTGCGTCGGCGATCTTACCCATTTCGGTGTTCATTCCCGTACCTGTAACAACAGCCTTGCCACGGCCGTAAACGATTGTCGAACCGCTGTAAAGCATGTTCTTTCTGTCGCCGAGAGCAACGTCCTTTGAGCTGTCCTTGAGCATGAGAACGTCAACCATTTTTGTAACAGGAACAGATTCACCTGTCAGTGCCGCTTCTTCGACCTTCATTGAATGTGATTCAAGGATTCGGCAGTCGGCAGGAACTGCATCGCCGGCTTCAAAGAGAACGATATCACCGACAACGATGTCTTCACTCTTGAGAACAACAACCTCGCCGTCACGCAGAACCTTTGATGTGGCCGCCGTCATTTGCATAAGAGCGTCCATAGCCGCTTCCGCCTTGCTCTCCTGAACGAGACCCATTATCGTGTTGATGATAACAACAACGAGAATAACGAGAACGTCGGCAAAGTCACGGATTGTCGGCTTTCCGCCGGCTTCAATGACCGCAACAACGCCCTGAATGGCCGCCGCAACAAGAAGCATAATAATCATCGGATCGGCAAGAGAGTTGATAAACTTCTTAAACAGACCTTCCTTTTCGGCTTCCTTGAGCTTGTTTTTACCGTTTTTCTCAAGTCGCTTTGCCGCTTCGGCAGAGCTTAAGCCTTTTTCGGAGCTTTGAGTCTGCGAAAGAACCTCTTTTGCATTTTCAAGATAATACTTCAAAAAATGACCTCCTTTTTTGTAACAAAAAACCTTTGACAGACTTACCGCCTGCCAAAGGTCTTGCATCAAACACGAAAAATCGCATCGGTCTGCTGCCAGCTAAAAATGACCCGATATTTCAGACCTTTAAAGCGTGTGGTGACAGCAGATAGGAAAAATTCCTATAGCTACTCCCCAATGGATGTACCTTTATAATATCATATCCAAAAAATTTGTCAAGATTTTTCCGATGAATCTATACAAATATTTGGAAAAGTCAAAAATGTGTAATACAGAAATATTTTGTCGATGTTTAATTAGAGATAGATTTTATAATAGAAAAAGAGAAAATTGGCAAGATAAATACGGTACGTGAAGCTCGACAAAGGTTGAATATTTTCTTTATCCCTTCCGTCGCTAATGCGACACCTCCCCTTACAACAAGGGGAGGCTTGAAACGTAACATAAATTTCTTGATTATGCTATAAAGTCAGCAGAAATTTATCTCACCACCACTGAACGGGAAGCAAGAAAAAACCTGCTCTAAAGCTCTATCACTCTGACCTTTTGCGCCTTTGCATATTCAACGGTATAAAAAGTTCCGCCGGATTGCTTTCTCAGATAGGCAATGCAAACGCTGCTGTTATCGACAAGATGGCGGTTTCTCCTATGCATACATCCGGGATAATATTTTTCGGCCAAGCAGACCACCTTGTCGGCTTGTCTTTTAATTTGCTCAAAATAATCAATCTCACTCCTATTCCAGAACTTTGTTTGATCGACGCACGGCAGAACAAGTATCAGCCTTATATGCGGATATTTTCCTTTCAGATTCAGAACGATCTGAGCGGCCAGCAAATCAAATCCGAGCGCACCGCCCGAGCCGAAATAGCGATAACCCTTTTCAATAAGCTCAACCAGCACTGTTTCTAACCTTTGCGACACCGTTTCAACCTCATTTGGCTCTATATGCCTATGTCCGGTAAAACATACAGTTTGGTTTTTCATTGCTCTTCATCTCCGACTCCGTTAGATACTATAAATATAATCACGCAATTAATTGTAATTATAGTATATATCAGGCCAAAAATAATATCAATAGTCTATGGAGCATTTCGAATTATATTTATAGACTATCCTTAGGAGGTCTGATTATGAGTAATATTACAAAAACCGTCGGACAAAGAATCCGTAACTACAGAAATCAGCGTGGATTAAGCCAAGAAAAGCTTGCTGAACTTTCGGGCTGTCACCCAACTTATATCGGCCAAATTGAGCGTGGAGAAAAGAACGCAACAATAGAAAGTATAGAGAAAATTTCATCAGCTTTGGGAGTTTCTCTTGCAACTCTTTTTGAAAAAATAGGCAATGAAAATAATAAAAGTGACATTCCGTTAAAATGCTATGAACTCCTCCTGGCCAAAAATGAAACAGAGCAGGAAAAGCTATATAAAATCTTGTCAGAAATCGACGATTACAAAAATATGTAAAAAATTATACTTTGATTATTTCAAGAATATTGTCGGAATTTGTTCTGCCAAAAGAATAAAAAATAAACTGTATCAATGCCGAAGCGTTGGTACAGTTTTTTCTTATTACAAGTTTAAATGTAAAAAAAATGTAAACAAATCGGTAAAAAACGAAAGGCATAACCTTATAAGGTTATGAACTCGTTCTTTTCAAGCTATTTATGAGGAGACTTTTCCTCAATAATACTTGAAAGGAATGATAAGCGTTAACAGTTTTGAATTCAGAAACGATCCTCTTTTCCTTAGAAATCAATTTAAAGGCGTCGGAATGTTTTCAATGCCGCTGATAAAAAAGCAGGATGTTTCTCTTGAAAAAATGTCGCTTATAGGTTATGATAAAATCAATCAAAGCGACGAAAAAGAAAAAACGGTACACTTTTTTCTCGATGATTACCGTTTTGAAAGTATTTACAAAAATCCCGATGACAAAATTAAACGGCTTAAAATGTTTAACGCCGTTATGTCACCGGACTTCAGTATGTTTACTGAAATGCCGGTCAGCTTGCAGTTGTATAACTGCTTTAGAAACAGGTGGGTCGGAGCTTATTTGCAGTCAAAGGGAATCAAGGTTATCCCGACCGTTCGTTGGGGCAGCCTTGAAAGCTTTAATTTCTGCTTTGACGGAATTGAACAAGGCTGCACGGTTGCCGTCTCAACGCTGGGCGTCAAAAATGAAAAGTCTTATTTTATGCTCGGTTATAACGAAATGCGCAGACGAATACGACCGAAGAAAATAATTTGTTATGGCAAGCCTTTTGAGGATATGAAAGGCGATATAATCGAAATAAATTATGCCGAAACAAACAATCTCAAGTTATTTGAACCGATATGTGTAACAAAGGTTACCGGGTATGTTCTGCCTTATGTAAAAGGCGGTGGCTCGGCAGGAGGCGGCGGAGCAGGCAACCCGAAGCCGACGTTTGACGAGGACAAAGATATGCCGAAATTTCCGGGGTACGAAAACAAATCTCCAGGCAAGGGCTTTGAATGGAGGGGCAGTTCTTCTCCGGACGATAATAAAGGGAATTGGTATAATCCCAAAACCAAAGAAAGTTACCATTGGGATTTGAATCATGCCGGACCGCTTAAACCTCATTGGGATTATAAAAATCCAAATGGTTGGGAAGATGGATATAGAATTTATGAAGATAATTCTTGGGAACAAAAAACATTTGATTTATTGGGAGGTATCAGATATGCTTCAAAAAAATGATTGGAGAATAATGTCACAGGATTCATATATTCATGGGCGAAAGTTTAAGAAAAATATTTATCATACCTACCGCCCCGGATGGGATCACGATCATTGTATTTATTGTACAGAAAAATTCGCTGAAAAAGGATTGATTTCAGATTCCATTCAAGAGGGATATTCAACTGTTGATGAGGGGTTATGGGCTTGTCCGCAGTGTTATGAGGATTTTAAGAACTATTATGATATGCCGCTTATTCCCAACACCGTTATAATGGTTGAAAACGGATTGAATGACGGAAAGGTTGTAACTTTTTCGTTAAACAATGAAAGATATATTTTGAAAAAAACAGACGAAAAAATTTGTGTTTCTCACAACGGAAGTCAGAACTTTTATTCAAGCTTTTCTGAGATGAAGCGCATTCAAACATTTTACAACAAAAATCTTGATGAAGTAATTGATGAAATTTTTATGTCTATAACATAAAAAATCGCCGACAGGAATCAAATTGAAAGCCTGTCGGTGATTTTATTTTTCAATATAGCTTTCCATGCATTTGCGAATTTCCTTGAACGCTTTCATTGCGTTGAACGGCAGAAGCTGCTTGCTTGAAATTTTGTATGCTTTTGCTTCGCCGTCCTCGGAAACGGCTATTCGCACGGTCGTAATCTCCTCATCATTTACAAGCAGGGGATTTTCCGTTCTGGCAGACCAGCGCAGCATTCTGTATCGGTCAACAATTTTCGCAAGCTCGTCAAAAATTTCAATGCCGATATCGTAATATTTTTCACGTTCAAAGGTTGTCTGATTAACAACATTTGACACCGCAAGCTCGGCTGTATCGTCACCTGTCTTTGACGCTCTGAGTGAATAAGCTCCGCCCTCGATTCCGCCGCTGACGGTGTATTCGCATTTGATGATATCGCCTTTACGCTCTGTTCTGAATTCTGCCATAATTTTCACTCCCATACATAATAGTTTAATTTTATTCTATCAAAACGTGAAATAAAACGCAACGCATATTATAAATTTCATTATAGAAAATATGCCCTTTAATTTGTGAACTATAACGAAAAAGGACTGTGCAAAAAGCAACAGTCCATATTTGTTATGCTCCTATTCCTCTGCCTTTAAAGCCTGTAATATCCTTTATAACCTCGCCGGCGATTATCAATCCAACAACCGACGGAACAAAGGCTGTGCTTCCCGGCACCTGCCTGCGCTGTGTACACTTCCTCGCCGTTCCCGGAGGGCATATACAATGCTGACGACAGCTTATTGCCATATCGTCAATCTGAGTTATCGGCAGCTCCTTTGAATAAACCACCTTGAGTTTTTTTATTTTTCTTTTCTTCAGCTCGGTTCGCATTACCTTAGCCAGTGGGCAAACCGAAGTTTTAAAAATATCCGTCACTTCAAACGCCGTCGGGTCAACCTTGTTGCCTGCACCCATTGAAGAAATTATCGGCGTTTTGGTCTTGTTTGCGTTTTCAACCAACGCAAGCTTGCCCGTGACCGTGTCAATAGCATCAACTATATAGTCATACTGTGAAAAATCGAATTGGTCAGCAGTCTCCGGCGTATAAAAAATCCTGTGCTTGTTTACGATCGCATCGGGGTTGATCTCGGCAATTCTTTCTTCGGCAACGTCAACCTTGTACTTGCCAACAGTTTTGCGTGTTGCAAGAAGCTGACGGTTTATGTTCGTCAGACAGACCTTGTCGTCGTCAATAAGGTCAAGTGTGCCGACTCCCGAACGTGCAAGTGCTTCGGCCGTAAAGCTTCCGACTCCGCCGATTCCGAAAATCGCAACACGGGAATTCTTAAGTTTTTCCATCGACTCATGTCCGTATATAAGCTCTGTCCTTGAAAATTGATTAAGCATAATTATTCCTCGATTTTTCTGACATTTCCGATGTCCGTAACAATTTTATATCCTGCCGATTCAACACGTCTCTCGAGACAGCCTCGGCACTGAGCCGCCTCCTCACCTGTGCAAATTTTATTTTCATACAGCGAATACAATTTGCGCACCGAAACGGGTGACAAATTCGGCATAACAACATTTGCACCGGCTTTTAATCCAAGCTCTCGTCCCTGCGGATGAATAGTTCCGAGCGCAGTCGTTGAAGGAATGAGCGCATATGGAAACATAAGTCTGAGAATTGAAACCAGCCTGAGTGTAAGCATAACGTCGCCGCTTTTAAACTCGGCAAAGGGAGTGTCTGCATGGGTAATATACGGTCCGATACCGATCATGTCTGGTTGAAGCTTCTGCAAGAATCGCAAATCGGAAATCAGATTTTTCGTTGTTTGATACGGCGAACCGACCATGAAACCCGAACCGACCTGATAGCCGATTTCTTTCAAATCAAAAAGACAGCGTTTGCGATTTTCAAGGCTCATTGTTTCGGGATGAAGCTTGCTATAATGCTCCGGGTTTGCCGTTTCATGGCGGAGCAAATATCTGTCTGCACCTGCATCAAAAAAAGCCTGATAGCTCTCCCTCGGTTTTTCGCCGATTGAAAGAGTGACAGCACAGTCCGGATAGCGGAACTTAATTTTGGAAACAATATCGCAAATCATTTCATCCGAGTAATACGGATCTTCTCCGCCCTGCATAACAAAAGTGCGGAATCCGAGTCGGTAGCCCTCATCACAGCAAAGAAGAATTTCGTCCTTTGTCAAGCGATATCGCTCTGCCTTTTTATTGTCTCGCCTGATTCCGCAATAGTAACAGTTGTTGCGGCAATAGTTGGTAAATTCAATAAGTCCACGGATATAAACCTTATCGCCGTAATTCTCCCTGCGGCGAATATCTGCGGCTTCGGCAAGCGGCTCGTTGAAGCTATCGCTTTCAATTAAGATTTTCAGCTCATCATCGGATAAATCGCCTGTCTCAAAGAGCTTGTCAACCAAATCACTCATACCGCCACCGCCTTTTCTGAACATAAACCTATTAAAATGATAGACTTTATATATTATATAAAAGTATAGGATAAAAGTCAATATTTTAAGCCATAAAGATTTTTCAATGTATATTTTCGTATTAATTGAAAAAAATAGTTAAAAGCCCTTGACAAAGTATAAGAATAGTAATATAATAGTAAAGCACTTTGAGAGAGGGCACAAATTAAATATCGCGGAGTGGAGCAGTTGGTAGCTCGTCGGGCTCATAACCCGAAGGTCGTTGGTTCAAGTCCAGCCTCCGCAACCACAAAGGAGTAGGTCAAGAGACCTGCTCTTTTTTTCTTCAAGGGTTATGACACGACGAGCTACGCTCGTTGGGGCGAAGCGGTGCGCCGCCGCCGGTGGCGGATACAGGTGTGCCGCTGAGGTGAGAAAACAAGAAGAACTGCGAAACGCTCCAAGTGAGCAGGGCGACTATGTTTTCGAGGGGCAAGCAAGGCAAGGCCTTGTGAGACAAACCCGAAGGTCGTTGGTTCAAGTCCAGCCTCCGCAACCACAAAGGAGTAGGTCA
>CALBHM010000479.1 GCA_937892835.1 uncultured Ruminococcus sp.
AAGGACGGCCTTTGCAGCATATGGATAGTTATGATAATACTCACCCGTGATTTTGCAATAACATCCTTGAGAATGATAGCTGCATCGCAGAACGTCGTTATTCCGGCAAACATCGGCGGCAAAATCAAAACCGTTATGCAGATGGTTTCGTTTGTGGTCGTTATGCTGCTTTGCGAAATTTCATCTGTTTATTCGCTCGGCTTCAACATGAGCCTTGTTTCGAATATTCTTATGGGTATCACGGCAATAATTTCAGTCGTCTCGGGCATTGTATATATTGCAGACGGATGGAAAATAATTAATTTTAAAGAATAAACTTAATTCAAAGAACGAAGGTGTTTTATATGGTTGTTTCTTCGGCAAGACTCATGAAAAGAGCCGAAAAAGAAAACTATGCGATTCCCGCATTCAATATCGACAATCTCGAATCGGCAATGGCTGTTTCGGAGATCATGCACGAAATGCGCACTCCGGTCATCGTCCAGATGATTCCGAGAACGCTCAACTACGGCGGAATTGCGATTTATCCGGCAATGATGCGTGAGCTTATGGCCGATTGCCCTGTGGATTACGCTCTGCATCTTGACCACGGCAGCAGTCTCAGCCTTGCAAAAAAATGTATTGCCGGCGGCTTCTCCTCCGTTATGTTTGACGGAAGCCTCATGCCGTTTGAAGATAACGTTAAATTCACAAAAGAAGTTACCGATTTTGCACTTCCGATGGACGTTTCCGTCGAGGGCGAGCTTGGTACGATCGGCGGCAAGGAAGAGGGAGACACTGACCTCGAAGCCAGCTATACAAAGGTCAGCGAAGCCGAAGAATTTGTCAGAAGAACAAACGTAAGCACTCTTGCAATCGGCGTCGGCACGGCTCATGGCGTATACAAGGGAACTCCTCACATCAACGTCGAGCGTATAAAGGAAATCCACGCCGCAATCGACACGCCGCTGGTTCTTCACGGCGCATCGGGACTTTCCGACGAGGTTCTCAAGGACTGCATCGCCGCAGGAATCACAAAGATAAACTTTGCAACCGAGCTTCGCCAAGCCTACACAAACGGAATCAAAGCAGAATTCGCTAAAGATCCCGAGGTGTTTGATCCGAAGATTTATATGCGAGGCGCAATCGACAATATAAAAGAGGTTCTCAGGCACAAGATTAATATCTGCTATAATATCTGAGGAAGTGAAAAAGATGATTTATTCCGAATGGATGTCATATATCAAGGATGACGTTAAGCTTTGCAACGTTGTCATGCCCAGCGCACACAATGCCGGCAGCTTCAAAATGAAGCCTATCGCCTGCTGCCAGGACGGCGACCTTACCCAACAGTTTAACTACGGTATCCGCCATTTCTGCGTTCGTATCGACACGGACAAAAACGGTCAGATTGTTTTCTGCCACGGCATAACAAAAGGACTGCCGTTTGAACCTGAGATGGAAAAATTCCGCAAGGTGATGGATGAGCACCCGAGTGAATTCTTTATTCTCGACCTCAGAGAGTATCAGCCGCAAAAGCTCGGACCTTTCAATCTTCGCTTTCACGCAGACCCCAAAAAGGTTGATGAAATCCTTGAAAGAACGATTGAACCGTCGAAATATGCATTTACCGATTTTGAAAACATCGGTGATGTAACAATGGGCGACATGAGGAAATCCGGCAAGCGTTATATAATGATCAACTATTGCGAGGAATACAAATACAGCGTCAACTGTCCGCACATTCTTCCGTGGGAAAAGAAGCGACACGGTAAGCATGCCCACGAATTTGTAGCGGAAGCAACCGAGTTTTTCGACACAAACGACACAAGCGGATTTTACTGGTTTCAAACTCAGCAGACTCCGAATCTCGGAACAGACATTGGCGTTGTTTTTCCGAGAAAGCTTGATAAAGCTCTTCGCTGGCATTTCAAAGCACTCATTAACACAATAGCAAATACACCGAGATATCTTGCCCGTGCAAATATTATCGCAGGCGATTTCATGACTGAAGATTTCTTTAAGGTCAGAGAGATTTTAAATCTCAATCTTAATAAAGACAATGTCATTGAAAACAAGCGTGACGAATATAAAAACAGACTTAAAACCTGCACATAATTCTGTGCACATTCAAAGTGGGGTGTCCCCGTTGTCGACAAGAAGAAAACATAAAATTGATGTGTTAAAAAAGCTAAAGATATCCGGCTTTTTATCATTGGCAGGGAAAATAATAATAGGCTATTTCTACAGTCTTAAATACAAAAGCCCCAAAATGATGAGCAGATTCGAGACACTTGATTACATACTGAAAAACAAGTGTTCCATTGTCCGCTTTGGCGACGGAGAAGTGATGCTCGCCGCCGGAAACGATCTTGATTTTCAGCTCAATTCAGACGAATTGACAAAACGAATGCAAGCCTCGATGAAAAACACATCAGACCCCCATACACTTGTTTGCTTCCCTGATTTTTTGATTAACGACCTCCAAAAGGAGAAAATTTTCGATAATACTTTTT
>CALBHM010000480.1 GCA_937892835.1 uncultured Ruminococcus sp.
GTTAAAAAATACCATGTCGCCGGGTTTTGGAATATAGCCCGAAGAGCGTGAATAATAAAGCGACCTGCTCTGATACCAATCGGTGAGCGTTCCGCAGTTTCCGAGTCGAGGCACTATCGAAGAGGGGATACCTGCCTGCGAAGCACACCATGAGATGAAGTATGCGCACCACGCGCCGTTAGGCTCGCCGAATGAAGCCCCGTATTTTGTGTAACCGCCGTCACTTGTGGACGGAATCGGATTGCCCGAACGGTCAAGCTCCGTGTAGCCAAGCTGAGTTTTGGCAACTCCGAGCAAATCGGCAATGTGTGAGCCTGTATTTCTGTGAGTGTTCGGATAGTAGTCGGGATAGCCGGCGGCTGCCGCTTCAAACGCAACGCAGAAACACAGCGCAATTATCATAAACAATGCGCCGATGCGTTTAACACCGTTTTTCATTACGTTCACTATCCTTTCTTAATCCGTATAATTATATTTTATCAAATTGATTATTCTCTGTCAATGGAGCAAAGTGGTAATAATGCCTGTCAGCGTGCCGAGAATCATAAGTCCGGCAAGAATGAGAGCGATTATTTTTGTCGTGTTTCTGTTCATTTCTTTTTGCCTTTCTTTTTGAAAAATCCCGCTTTCGAGAATGCAGTGATAAACATTCCGGTGAGTGCACCGGCCGTGCCGACAATGAGGTCAGTCATGGTGTCGATAAGTCCTGCTTCGGTGTTGAAGCCCGAACGTTGGAGATTAAGCCCATAGAGCCTGTCCATCGTAAATTCATAGAATTCCCAGCCGGTCAAGAGCATAACTGAAAACGCAAGGCCGAACATCGCCGCCAGTGCCGGGCTGAGCTTTTTATCCTTCGGCTGCCTGCTTTGAATTATGACCGCCAGCTCATAGCTGCCTGCCGCTGCGATATAGCCTGCAAAGAAATGCTCGGGAATATCAATATGCTCAAAGGTCGTGAATTTGTTGATCGTCGAGCCGACAACAACGCCGAAGCATATCAAAAGGTTGAGCATGGTCTGCACACGGTGAGGAACAAGCGTGATGAACGTCTTTCCTCCGAGAAGTTGAAAAAGATCCCAAAGGAAAGTGAAAATTATAGCAAAAATCGCTTCGAGAAATTCCGTCGTGTAGCCGGTGAAAAGCATGACCGCTCCCCATACAAAAAGCAGTCCTCGGCAGACATACCATATCACCTGAACCGCCGTCGGCAATTTCGGAATTGAGTTCAATGTTTTTTTCTTCATTATGTCCCCTTAATAAGGCAGCGGCCGCAAGCTCGGCATATACCTTGATTGAATTTGATTTTAAACTCTGCTGCCTGTTACCGCTTCACGCAAGGCATAAATTTATTATATCATTTTCAAACTGTTTCGTCAATAAATATGATATTGCATTAATAATAAAACTGTTGCATTTTGTAAAAAAAAGGCTTATAATATCTGCGGAAACCAATAAAAGTGAGGTTGTTTAAAATGTCAAATCAGGTTTTAGTCGAAACATCGGCTCGCCACGTTCATGTCACACAGGAGGTTCTCGAAACTCTCTTCGGCAAGGGATATGAGCTTACCAAGAAGAAGGATCTTTCCCAGCCGGGTCAGTTCGCTTCAAACGAAAGAGTTCAGGTTATCGGACCCAAGAGCAGTTTTCCTGCTGTTTCAATTCTCGGCCCGGTTCGTCCCGAAACTCAGGTTGAGCTTTCTGCTTCCGATGCACGTTCAATCGGCGTAAATGCTCCCTGCCGTGAGTCGGGCGATATCGCAGGAAGCGGTGCTTGCAAGCTTGTAGGTCCTGCAGGTGAGGTTGAGCTTAGCGAGGGCGTTATTGTTGCAAAGCGTCATATTCATGCAACCCCCGAGGATGCTGAGAAGTTCGGTCTCAAGGATAAGGAGATTGTTTCTGTTAAGATTGATTCCAACGGCCGTTCGCTTATTTTCGGCGACGTTGTTGTAAGAGTAAGCCCCAAGTATGCTCTTGCAATGCACATTGACACAGACGAGTCAAATGCAGCTTTTGCAACTCCCGGCATGATGGGCGAGATTATTAAATAAAGATACATAGCAATGAAAAGGACTGCTTCGATTTATTCGGGGCAGTTTTTGTTTTTGTATGCGGTATGGCCTTAAACCTTATTCCTGTGCAAAAAAGCTTGACTAAACCACAAGATATAGTGTAAAATATACTTTGTATTTTGGAAAGTATTGCTTTAAGGAAAGGAATGGTCATTTCTATGGCAAAAAAGACAAGCTACGGAAATAATGACATCGTGGCGCTCAAAGGACCGGATCAGGTTCGTAAACGTCCGGCTGTTATTTTCGGCTCCGACGGATTGGAAGGTTGTCAGCATTCCGTTTTTGAAATTTTATCGAACTCTATTGACGAGGCTCGTGAGGGCTTCGGCGACAAAATCATTATCACTCGTTTTCTCGACAAGTCGGTCGAAATCCAGGACTTCGGCCGAGGAATTCCGGTCGACTATAATGAGAAAGAAAAGAACTACAACTGGTTTCTTGTTTTCTGTACCCTCTATGCAGGCGGTAAGTACAATACGAACAACGGCGGCAGCTACGAATACTCTCTCGGACTTAACGGTCTCGGACTTTGTGCAACTCAGTTTGCTTCGGAGTATATGGAGGCTGAGATTCACCGTGACGGTTGGTGTTACAAGCTCAATTTCAAAAAGGGCAAGGCCGTCGGCGAGATGGAAAAGGAGAAGTACACCAAGAGGGATACGGGCTCACGCATAAAATGGCGTCCCGACCTCAAGGTTTTTACCGATATCGATATTCCGCTCGAATACTATCAGAGCACTATCAAGCGTCAGGCGATAGTCAATGCGGGCGTTAAGTTTATTCTTAAAAATCAGCTTAACAAGACACAGTTTGAAACATTTGAATATTGCTATACCGACGGCATCACCGATTACGTAAAAGAGATTGCCGGCGAGAACGCAATGACAAGTGTTCAGACATGGAAGGGCGAGCGTGTCGGACGTGACCGTGGCGACCTCAATGATTATAAGGTGCTTATCAATTCCGCCCTTTGCTTCTCAAACAAAAACCAGCTTAAAGAGTATTATCACAATTCAAGCTGGCTTGAGCACGGCGGAGCACCCGAAAAGGCAGTCAGAAATGCTTTTACCTATCAGATTGATGCTTATCTGAAGGCGAACGGCAAATATGTAAAAAACGACCCGAAAATTAAGTTTGAGGACATCGAGGACTGCATGATTCTTGTTGTTTCATCGTTCTCGACTCAGACATCATACGAAAATCAGACGAAAAAGGCTATTACCAATAAATACATTCAGGAAGCAATGACGGAGTTTTTCAAGCATCAGCTTGAAATATACTTCATTGAGAACAAAGCGGAGGCCGAGAAAATCGCCAATCAGGTGCTTGTCAACATGAGAAGCCGAGTTAAGGCGGAAACAACACGTCAGAGCCTTAAAAAGACGCTTTCAACCTCGAATGATCTTGCCAACAGAGTTCAGAAGTTTGTTGATTGCCGAACCAAGGATGCAAGCGAACGTGAGCTTTTCATTGTGGAGGGTGATTCTGCTCTCGGCGCATGTAAGCAGGCAAGAAATTCGGAGTTCCAGGCTCTTATGCCCGTCAGAGGTAAAATTCTCAACTGCCTCAAGGTTGAGTACGACAGAATTTTTAAGAGCGAGATTATAACCGACCTTATTAAGGTTCTCGGCTGCGGCGTTGAGGTTAAGAGCAAGGCGATGAAAGGTCTTGCACAGTTTAATCTTGATATGCTCAGATACAATAAGGTTATTATCTGTACCGATGCCGACGTTGACGGCTTCCAGATCAGAACACTTATTCTGACAATGATATACAGACTTATGCCGACCCTTATCGAGGAGGGCAAGGTCTTTATTGCGGAAACTCCGCTTTATGAAATCAACACGAAGGATCAGGTTTGGTTTGCATATACTGAAAAGGAAAAAACTCAGGCTCTTGAGGAGATAGGCAATCAGAAATATACAATTCAGCGTTCAAAGGGACTCGGTGAAAACGAGGCGGACATGATGTGGATGACTACTATGAATCCCGAAACACGACGCCTTGTCGAGATTCTTCCCGAGGACGCAGAGAAAACGGCGCAGATATTCGATATGCTGCTCGGCGACAACCTTGCGGGACGCAAGGAGCATATCGCCGATAACGGACATCTTTATATCGACATGCTCGATTTAAGCTGAGAGGGGTGGTATGAATGGCTAAGAAAAAGAAAACGGAAAAGCCCGTTGAAAAGATGGATCAGAATACCCATATTCTCGGCGCAGGTGATGTCTTACGTCAGAATATCACCGAAACGCTTGAAACAAACTACATGCCCTATGCAATGAGCGTTATTCTCTCCCGTGCGATTCCTGAGATTGACGGCTTCAAACCCTCCCACAGAAAGCTTCTTTATACAATGTATAAGATGGGTCTCATCAACGGCGCAAGGACGAAGTCGGCGAACATTGTCGGCCAGACGATGAAGCTCAATCCTCACGGTGACGCTGCGATTTATGACACAATGGTTCGTCTTTCGAGAGGCTACGAGGCACTTTTGCACCCGTTTGTTGACTCAAAGGGTAACTTCGGTAAGGCGTATTCAAGGGATATGCAGTGGGCGGCACCGAGATATACCGAGGCCAAGCTTGCTCCGATTTGTACGGAGCTTTTTGCCGAAATTGATAAGGATACGGTGGATTTTGTCGATAACTATGACAATACGATGAAGGAACCGAGCCTTTTGCCTGTAAGATTCCCGAGTATTCTTGCCAACCCGACTACAGGTATTGCCGTCGGTATGGCAAGCTCAATTTGCCCGTTCAATCTTCGTGAGCTTTGCGAGACGACGATTGCACTCATTAAAGACCCGGAGACCGATATTTCCGAAACGCTCAAAGCTCCCGACTTTGCCGGCGGCGGTCTGCTTCTCTACGACAGAGATGTTATTGATACAATTTACAAAACAGGACGTGGCGGCTTCAAAGTCAGAGCTAAATATAATTATGATAAAGACGGAAAGTGCATTGATATCACAGAAATTCCGCCGACCACGACGGCCGAAGCGATAATCGACAAGGTCATTGAAAAATTCAAGTCAGGCTCGTTGCGTGAAATCAGCGATATTCGAGATGAAACGGACAAGTCGGGACTTAAAATAACAATCGACCTCAAAAAAGGCACAGATCCCGATAAGCTTATGCAGAAGCTTTATAAAATCACTTCGCTCGAGGACACGTTCTCTTGTAACTTCAATGTTCTGATCGCAGGTGCACCGAGAGTCATGGGTGTCAGAGAGATACTCAACGAGTGGATCGCATTCAGAACCGAATGCGTTAAGCGCAGAGTTTACTTCGATTTGAGCAAGGCTAAGGATAAGCTGCATTTGCTCGAAGGCTTGCAGAAAATTCTTCTCGATATCGACAAGGCGATTAAGATAATCCGCTCAACCGAGGAGGAAAGTGAAGTTGTTCCGAATTTGATGATAGGCTTCGGCATTGACGAAATTCAGGCGAATTACGTTGCGGAAATTAAGCTTCGCCACCTTAACCGAGAGTATATTCTCAAGAGAACGCAGGATATTGAACAGCTCAGAGCCGATATCGAAAAGATGGAGGATATTCTCGCACACAAGTCGAAGATAAAGAAAATTCTTGTTAACGAGCTGACCGATGTTGAAAATAAATACGGTCAGGACAGGAGAACTCAGATCGTTTTCGCTTCCGAGGTTGCTGAGGAAGAGGTTGAGGAAGAAATTCCCGATTTTCCTGTAACCCTTTTCTTCTCAAAAGATGGTTATTTCAAGAAGATTACGCCGCAGGCGCTCAGAATGAGCGGTGAGCAGAAGCTCAAAGAGGGCGACGAAATGCTGCTTGAAGTTGAAGCGACGAACAATACGGATTTGCTGTTCTTTACGGATCAGTGCCAGGTTTATAAAGCCAAGGCGGCTGATTTTGACCTCGGCAAGGCGAGCCAGCTCGGCGATTTCGTTGCCAACAAGCTTCAGATGGACAGCGGCGAGAATGCGATTTATATGCTGCCGACGCTTGATTACAAGGGCTATGTAATGTTCTTCTTTGAAAACGGTAAGGTTGCCAAGGTTGACCTTGCGTCATATCAGACAAAGACGAACAGAAAGAAGCTTATCAAGGCGTACAGCAACAAGTCTCCAATAGCGGCAATCAGAAAGATTGAAGAGGACTGCGACCTTGTGCTTGAATCAACGGCCGGTAAGCTCCTGCTGTTTAACACAGGAGCGATAGCACCCAAGACAACCAAGGATACGCAGGGTGTTGCGGTTATGACGCTCAAAAAAGGCCATGTTATAAAGCTCGTCAGGGATTATCGTAAGGGCGAGTTCGCAAAGCCGTACAGATACAAGACAAAAAATCTGCCGGCATCGGGCGCAACTCTGAGCGCAGAGGACGCAGGCGAACAGCTTTCATTGATATAAAAATTCATGATGGAGACCGAATAAAAATCGCCGCTCACCATAAAAAGTGAACGGCGAACAGCGGAAAATTGCAAACGCTGATTATTTATAATTTCCGCTGACGGCGGCTTGTTTCCTGCCGCCTGATATTATAATGACCCGATTTTTCGCAATAATTCATCGAAATGTTTTGCTTTCTGAAAAAATTATGGTAATTGCTATTGCATTTTGTGAAAGTGTGTGCTAAAATAAATCGGTAAAAATACTTATGGAGGTTTGATTATGAGTGCTTTGCAGTATGTATTCGGAGCAGTTCTTATAATTCTTGCAGTTTTCCTTATAATTGTCGTTCTTCTCCAGGAGAGCCGCTCGGCAGGTCTTTCGGGAGCAATTTCCGGCGGTGCCGACACATTCTTCGGTAAGAGCAAGGGCAGAACTATGGAACAGAAGCTCGTTAAGCTTACAAGAATTTCCGCAATCGCTTTCTTTATTCTCACACTTGGCATAACAATTTTCTTCATGTTCAAGTATTAATTCAACTGAACAGCTGATGAAGCAGGTAACTTCGGTTATCTGCTTTTTTATTTTTGCTCATCTTTTGATGGGCAAATTTTTTTGCAAAAATTTTTATTCTCTAAACTTCAGCTAAGGTAAGCCCGTTATGCTATAGACAACAAAAACAGCAAGGAAGTGATAAACATGAACTTCAGACACGAATTTAAGCATGAAATCGGATATTGTGATTTGCTGGCGTTACGGTCGAGATTGTCGGCAGTTATGCAGCAGGATCCCCACGCTATTAACGGCAGATATGAAATTCGCAGCCTTTATTTTGATAATCTTGATGACAAGGCTTTGCTCGAAAAGGTGAACGGCGTCGACAGACGTGAAAAGTTTCGACTCCGCTGTTACAATGGAGACACGTCGCTGATTTTTCTTGAAAAAAAGGTTAAGGTCAACGGTCTTTGTGCAAAGGAGCAAACGGTTGTTAATTGGGAGCAGGCGCAGGCGATTGTCAACGGAAAAGATTTTGATGACGGCGGCGAAAAGCTTCTGAAGGATTTCAAAATAAAAACCGAAACGCTTGGACTGAGACCAAAAACCATCGTCGATTATACCCGTGAGCCGTTTGTTTTCCCGGTCGGCAATGTCAGGGTGACAATGGACTACAATATAAGAACAGGAATGAATTGCACGGACTTTTTTAACAGCGATTGCGTTACGGTTCCGGCAGGGGATGCACCGATAATTCTTGAGGTCAAATGGGATGAGGTGCTTCCGTCCCTGATAAGAGACATTGTGCAAATTCCAAGCACACACACATCGGCTTTTTCAAAATATGCAGCATGCCGTGTTTACGGCTGAAATAAACCCATTTAAAAAGGAGTAGATTTTATGAGTTTCAACGACATTTTCAAATCAAGCTTTTTGGAGAACATAACCTCCGTTTCACCTCTCGATATGGTGATTTCACTGGCACTTGCATTCGGCATAGGACTTTTCATTTTCCTGATTTATAAAAAGACCTTCGCCGGCGTAATGTATTCATCAAGCTTCGGCGTAACTCTTGTTGCGCTGACAATGATATCAACCTTTGTAATCCTTGCCGTAACCTCAAACGTTGTGCTTTCACTCGGTATGGTCGGTGCGCTTTCAATCGTTCGTTTCAGAACGGCAATTAAAGAACCTCTCGATATTGCATTTCTCTTCTGGGCGATTGCCGCCGGTATCGTCCTTGCCGCAGGCATGATTCCTTTGGCGGTTTTCGGCAGCGTTGTTATCGGTATCGTAATGCTTGTTTTTGCAAACAAAAAGTCGCACACAAATCCGTACATCGTTGTTCTTCGCTGTGCAGACCATGACAGCGAGGTTGCTGCAACGGAATTCCTTAAAAAGCAGGTTAAAAAGTTTAACGTTAAGAGCAAGACTGTTCAGAACGGTGCAATCGAGCTTAACGCAGAGATTCGCATGAATGACGCAAACACTGATTTTATCAACATTCTTTCCGAAATGAACGGAGTAAACAGTGCCGTGCTGGTAAGCTATAATGGCGACTATATGGGATAAGGAGTGATACTATGTCAACGCACAAAAGTTTCGACAGAATTTGCTGCATCGTTCTCGCCGTCACGATAGTTATAACCGTTCTGTTCATGTGCGGTGAAAAAATCGGCATCACGAGCACGGCGAGAGCAATGGGCTATGAAACAAAACTCTTTGATACATCAAAGGTACACACAATAAACATTGTTATCGACGATTGGGACAGTTTCCTCGAAACGTGCACCAATGAAGAATATACCTCATGCGCAGTTGTGATTGATAACGAGGCATACAAAAACGTGGCAATCAGAGCCAAGGGCAACACCTCGCTGACGCAGGTTAAGAGCTACGGCAACAATCGTTACAGCTTTAAGATTGAGTTTGACCACTATGACAGCACAAAGAGCTATCACGGACTTGACAAGCTTTGCCTTAACAATATTATTCAGGATAACACCTATATGAAGGATTATCTTTGCTATCGCATGATGTCGGAATTCGGAGTGGATTCGCCTCTTTGCAGCTATGTTTATATCACCGTCAACGGTGAAGATTGGGGACTCTATCTTGCGGTTGAGGGTATTGAAGATTCATTCCTGCAGCGCAACTACGGCAATGATGTCGGCGAACTTTATAAGCCGGACAGTCAAAGTATGGGCGGCGGACGAGGCAATGGCGGCAGCTTCAAAATGAGTGAATTTAATGCCGGACAGGACAGCCAAACCGATTCAGCGGATGATAGTACACAGTCCACAACAAGCGGACAGACACAGCAGGGTAATCCTCCATCAAAGCCCAACGGTGAACCGGGAGGAAACGATGGCGGAATGGGCGGCGGAATGAACGGAAGCGACGATGTTTCGCTTATCTATTCGGACGACGAGTATTCAAGCTATCAGAACATCTTTGATAATGCTAAGACGGATATAACCGATTCCGATAAGGATAGGCTGATTGCATCGCTAAAAAAGCTGAACAACAACGAGGATATAAGCAGTGTGGTCGATGTTGAAGAGGTCATCAGATACTTTGTGGTTCACAATTTCGTTTGCAACTTCGACAGCTATACCGGTTCGATGATTCACAACTATTACCTTTATGAAAAGGACGGACAGATGTCCATGATTCCGTGGGATTATAACCTTGCATTCGGCGGATTCATGGGAGCACAAAATGCCTCGGGACTTGTCAATTATCCGATAGACACACCGGTTTCGGGCGGTACGGTTGATTCGAGACCGATGCTCGCATGGATATTTGCAAGCGATGAATACACCGAGGAATACCATGAGCTGTTCTCCGAGTTCATTGAGAAATATTTTGACAGCGATTATATCCCGAATCTCATCGAATCCACAAAGGAAATGATTGCGGAATATGTCGAAAAGGATCCGACGAAGTTCTGTACCTATGAGGAATTTGAAAGCGGCGTGACGGCTCTCAAGGAGTTCTGCACACTCAGAGCGGAGAGCATAAGCGGTCAGCTTGACGGTACGATTCCGTCAACCTCGGACGGACAAACGACCGACTCATCAAGCCTCATAAAGGCGGATAACCTCAATATCAGCGACATGGGAACAATGAATAACGGCGGCGGTTCGCCGAACGAAAAGATGCAGAACAATGCGGCACAAACTCAGTCGGCAACAGATAACGCCAATTCAACTAATGACAAATCTTTTTCACAAACCCCTCCCAATAATTCCGAAAGCTCCTCGGACGGAACGGGCAGTTCGACAAGTTCCGACAGCTCCGTTCCGGCGGGCGGCTTCGGAGGAACACCACCCGATATGTCGGATTCAAACGGCAACGGACCTCCGTCAATGCCGAACGGTGAAATGCCTTCAATGTCGGACGGAGAGATACCGTCAATGCCAAACGGTGAAGCACCCTCAATGCCTGACAGAGATACGAGACAGCAACGGACAAAATGAAAAAGCTCCGTCGCAAAACAACGAAGCTAACGGAGAAACAGCACAAACTCTTGATAAAAATTCAATCATAATACTTGCCGCATGTGCAGGAGTGTTGATAATCGGAGTTGCTGCGGCATTCATTTACAAAAAGAAAAGTTAAAAACTGCGGCAAAACACAAAAAGTTTTGCCGCAGCTTTACACTGTCTATATAAATAGCATTTATTTCTTGCTGTACTGCTTGATAAGATCATTTTTGACATCCCAAAGACGCTGAGAAAGGTCAACATAATAGTTATGAGGATTTTCAAACCTTGTAACCTCATCCCAAAGCGTATCAACCTGACCGAGACAATAGCTCTTTATATCGTCGATATTTTGATACTCATAAACTCTCTTGCCATTGATGAAAAGCGGCTGGAGAAGCTGACGAGCAGTAAAGTTGTAGACATTTTTACGCTTCCAAGTGTAGTCGGGGTCAAAAATCTCATAATCATGACTGTCATCAATCGTTTCATCCTCAAGGGTGATGACATCGGCAAGAGCCTTGCCGGATTCATTGTCATAGAGTCTCCAAAGCTTTTTCGCTCCGGGGGTTGTAACCTTGGCGGCATTTTCACTGAGCTTAATTTTCGGAATCATTTTGCCGTCCTTTTCAACTGCGCTGAGCTTGTATACTCCGCCGAAAACGGGAGCCGAAGAAGCCGTGATAAGTCTTTCGCCTACGCCGAAGGAATCAACCTTTGCGCCCTGAAGAAGCATATCTCTGATAATGTATTCGTCAAGTGAATTTGAAGCGACAATCTTTACGTCCTCGAAGCCTGCTTCATCGAGCATAACTCTTGCTTTCTTTGAAAGATAGGTAATGTCGCCGCTGTCGATTCTGATTCCCTTGGGTCGGAAGCCACGGGGGAGAACCTCACGCTTGAAAGCTTCAATAGCGTTTGGAATACCCGATTTAAGAACATTGTAAGTGTCAACAAGAAGTGTGCAATCGTCGGGATAAGCCTTTGCATAAGCGCAGAAAGCATCAAGCTCCGAATCAAAAAGCTGAACCCAGCTGTGTGCCATTGTGCCGAGAGCCGGAACGCCGAATTCACGGTCAACTATCGTACAGGCCGTTCCTGCACAGCCTGCAATGTAAGCAGCTCTTGCGCCGTAAACCGCACCGTCAAATCCCTGTGCACGCCTTGAACCGAATTCCATTATCGGTCTGCCCTGAGCGGCACGGCAGATTCTGTTTGTCTTTGTTGCGATAAGGCTCTGATGGTTGATTGCAAGCAGAACCATGGTTTCAATAAACTGAGCCTGCATAACAGGCCCTTTAACTGTGACGATAGGCTCACGTGGGAAAATCGGGGTTCCTTCGGGAACGCTGTATACGTCGCATTTAAATTCAAAATCTTTGAGGTATTCGAGAAATTCCTCACAGAAGCCTCTGCCTCGGAGATATTCAATATCTTTATCTGAAAAGCTCAAATTTTCGAGATATTCGACAAGCTGTTCGACACCTGCCATTATTGCAAAGCCGCCGTTATCGGGTATAGTTCTGAAAAACATATCAAACTGTGCGGTTGTGTCGCCCTTGCCGTTGAGAAAATAGCCGTTAGCCATTGTTATTTCATAAAAATCGGTGAGCATTGTAAGGTTTCTTTTTTTGAGATCGTTCATAATTACACCGCCTTTTAGGTTGTTATCGACATTATAACACCGAAGAATGCCTTTTTCAATCCTAAATTTTTTATGGTGTTATGTTAATTGTATAACAAAATAGTAAATTTAACCGCACAAATCGTTAAAATGTATAAAAAAGAATGAGCTATGGTAGAATATGGTCTATAAATGACTAAAAAATATGGTATTACGGTTTATTTGTTGTTTTTAAGTTTCCTTTATGCTATTATATAAAAAGAAAAAATAAATTTTTTATTTATATAAATAGGAGGAAAACCATGAGAACAAGAAAGCAGGCACTCGGCGACATGAACATTATCGGTGCCAAGGTTGAACAGCAGAGAAAGGCAATCGGAATGAAGCAGAAGGATCTTCTTGCTCAGCTCCAGATCAGAGGAATTGACCTCAACGCTTCAGGTCTCTCAAAGCTTGAAGGACAGCTCAGAGGAGTTGCCGATTATGAGCTTAAAGCAATCGCAGAATCACTTAACGTTAGCCTTGAATGGCTTCTCGGCTGCGAGGAATAATCAACATTCGGATAAACTGTTCTGTTAATTCAGAGCAGTTTTTCTTTTATATTGTTGACAAAGCTGAGGTAAATATAGTAAAATTAAAATCGATACAAAGCGGTTGGCTTTGCCGACCGTATAGACAAGGAGCAGTGAATATTATGGCAGTTTTCAGACCCTTTAAGGCGATCAGACCGATCCCCGAGAGAGCTAAAGACGTTGCTGCATTGCCTTATGACGTAATGAACAGCGACGAAGCAAGAGAAATGGTTAAGGGAAATCCGTATTCCTTTCTTCATGTAGATAAGGCGGAGGTTGACCTTGATCCCTCGATAGACCTCTATGACGAAAAGGTTTATCTCAAGGCAAGAGAGAATCTCGATAAGCTTGTAACAGATGGCGTTTGCAAGGAGGACGAGACTCCGTGCATCTATATCTACCGTCAGATTATGAACGGCAGAAGCCAGACCGGTCTTGTTGGCTGTACGGCTATTGATGACTATATCAATAATGTTATCAAAAAGCATGAGCTTACAAGAGCTGATAAAGAGGCTGACAGAATCAATCACGTTGACTATTGTGACGCTAACACAGGCCCGATTTTCCTTACATACCGTCCCGATGAGTTTGTAAGCAAGACTGTTGAGGACTGGAAGGCAAGTCATGCGCCGGTTTATGATTTTGTTTCCGAGGGTGTTGAAAATACGGTTTGGGTTATCGACGATGCCGCTACGGTTAAGGCTATCACGGATAAATTTGCTCAGATCGAGTCGCTCTATATCGCTGATGGACACCACAGAGCCGCTTCGGCAGTTAAGGTTGGCAAGAAGCGCCGTGAGCAGAACCCGAACTACACAGGTGAAGAGGAATTTAACTTCTTCCTTGCAGTTCTTTTCCCGACCGATGAGCTTGAGATCATGGACTACAACCGTGTAATGAAGGATCTCAACGGCAATTCATCCGAAGAGTTCATGGCTAAGCTCGGTGAGGTTATGGATATCGAAGAGTATGGCAAGGATGCATACAAGCCCGAGAAGAAGCACACCTTTGGCATGCTGCTTGACGGCACATGGTATAAGCTCACTGCCAAGGACGGCACATTTGATGCTAACGATCCTGTTGATCAGCTCGATGTTTCGATTCTTCAGAATAACGTTATTTCTCCGATTTTTGGCATTGACGATCCCCGTACCGACAAGAGAATTGATTTCATCGGCGGTATCAGAGGCCTCGGCGAGCTTGAGAGAAGAGTTAATACCGACATGAAGATTGCATTCTCCATGTTCCCGACAACGCTTGACGACCTTATGGATATTGCAGATGCCGGTAAAATCATGCCGCCGAAATCCACATGGTTCGAGCCGAAGCTCATGAGCGGACTGTTCATTCATAAGCTTTCTTAATTGAGAGCTGTCATATTTGATGCAGAACTTAAAAGCATAAATAAGCCATAATTTACAATGAGGGTAAAACGTTAGTTGTAAATTATGGCTCTTATTTTTTATTATATCTGTATATTGCACGACTTTTTCTTTGATGATATAATGAAAATATAAATCGAACAGGAGTGGGTTTTATGAAGAAATTTATTGCGGTTTTTCTCAGCCTTGTTATTGCCTTGACACTGAGCGTGCAGACATTTGCTGTTGAGGTCAAGCGTGACGAATTCTATCCGATTATAATTGTGCCCGGCTATTCCTCATCCGGACTTTATATGAACAATGAGGACGGCACAAAAACCCATGTTTGGGGCATTGATACCAATTTGATTCTTAAAAGAGTGCTTGCCCGTTCGATAGACCTTGCCAAAAGTATAGGTGAGCTGACAAAGGGCAATGCAAAATATATTGCGGACACCGTCGGCGGCGAATTTGCCGAGATGTTTGAGCATATGCGCTGCAATCCGGACGGTTCAAGCGTTTATGACGTGCATACATATACGTCTACTGCGGCCGATTCGAGTAATACATATTTGCTTGCCAATGAGGACGGCAAGTACATGTATGAGCAGGAAATTATGGGTATGTACGGCAGCTACATCGGCGATGACTGGAATGATTATATTTTCAATTTCAGCACCGATTTCAGAATGAATGTTGAAAAGTGCGCCGCAGACCTTGATAAATACATTGACAGCGTGCTTGAATACACGGGTGCGGAAAAGGTTAATCTCTATTGCGTCAGCCACGGCGGACAAGTCGGAGCTACCTTCCTTAACCTTTACGGTGAAAAGAAAGCTGACAAGCTCAATAATGTTCTCTTGACGGTTCCGGCCATTGGCGGCTCGCCCGTCGCATACGGCTTTTTTACCGGAGATATAAAGTTTGATGAAGAAAATCTTCTTTATTTTATCGAGAACGGCATGATGTTTGAAAATGATTATCACTGGCTTTTATCGAATGAAAACCTCGATTTTCTTGATGATATTCTTCATTATTTTCTTCCATATGTCCGTCACATAATGGAGTTTTGGGGCAGTATGTGGGATTTTGTCCCTGCCGAGGAGTATGACAAGGTTCGTGACGGCTATCTTGACGGCAACGCTTCGGCCGAGCTGATAAAGAGAACGGATCGCTTTCATCATGAAATCTATCCGAGCATGACGAAAAAATTGCAGGCATGTGTCGATGCAGGAATAAATGTGTATATCATCGCCGGCACGGGTAATAGAGATATTATCGGCTACAAGGCGACGGGAGATGCGATAATTTCCACTCCGTCCTCGACCGGCGCAACCTGTGCGCCTTATGGCGAAAGATTTAATGACGGATACAAGACTCTCGGTACGGTTTGTGAAAATAAATCGCACAACCATCTTTCTCCGTCAATGGAGGTTGACGCTTCAACGGCTTATTTGCCGGAATACACTTGGTTTGTTGACGGTTTCTATCACGGAATGACGATAAAGAGCGACTACAATACGGACCTTATCACAACGCTGATGTATAACGACGAGCGTGCCGATATTTATACTTATCCCGAGTTCCCGCAGTTCCATGCAGACACAAACCGATGTCAAGCTGTTTTTGCAAGGTTCAATAACAGTGTTGAGGGCTATGTTTCGGACGGCGATAATGCCTTAATAATCGAGAATTGCTCAAAAAAATATGATTTGAGAATTGTTTCCGTTTCGTGCGGCGGCATGGATATAAAACTTGACAACGGCTTTATGAAAGCGGTTCCTGTCGGAGGAAGAATCGAAATTCCATTCACAGGCGATATCCCGAATGTTTCCGGAGTTAAAACACAGGTGACGGTCAATTACATTCAGGTCGGGGCGGTCACGCCGTTCGGCTCGAGAACATTTGATTTCACGATAATGAATGGAAATAATGTTGATTTTGACAGCGAAAATCCGATTGTGAATAGCGATTTGTCGCAGGACATGCTGCTTGAAACAATACTTAAAATTATTCCGTCTCTCGGCTTGCAAAAGCTGGCAGTATTGGTGTATAATACCGTCAAAGCATTGCTTATCAACTTTTTATAAGAGGTGTTAATGTATGAAAAGCAATATCACAAGAGATGAAGCCTTTGAACTTCTGAAAAAGTACAACAGCGAAAGATTTCACATTCAGCACGGTTTGACCGTTGAAGGTGTTATGAGATGGTATGCAAACGATCTCGGCTACGGTGACGATGCGGAATTCTGGGGCATAGTCGGTTTGCTTCACGACATAGATTTTGAGCAATATCCCGAAGAGCATTGTATCAAAGCTCCGGAGCTTCTCAGGGAGGCCGGTGTCGGTGAGGATATGATTCATGCAATCTGCTCTCACGGCTATGATTTGACGGTCGACATTAAGCCGGAGCATGAAATGGAAAAGGTGCTCTATGCAACGGACGAGCTTACCGGTCTTATCGGTGCGGCGGCACTTATGAGACCCTCAAAGAGCGTTATGGATATGGAGGTCAAGAGCCTCAAGAAAAAGTATAAGGATAAAAAGTTTGCCGCAGGCTGTTCCCGTGATGTTATCGAAAAAGGAGCGGAAATGCTCGGCTGGGATTTGCCCACGCTTTGGGAAAAGACGATTGAGGCAATGCGTTCGTGCGAGGCGGATATCGCAAAGACAATGGAAACAATTTGACAATAATTAATATTTTTTCAGCACATCTTCGGGTGTGCTGATTTTTTTTGCGAAAAAGGCCGTCTTTGGGCGGATTTTTTCAGAAAATCTCTTTAGAATGTGAAAAAAGCCTTTTGAGAATTATTATTGACGTGTCGGTTGTGAAGCCGAAATAAATTTATCAGGAGGTTAATATGAACACTTTTTCAGAAAAGGTTTTATCCGTCGGGGAAGTAAGGACTGCTCTGCGATGTATGCAATTGGGTGATCTTTCGGTCGATGAGGCTTTGGATTGTCTTGATGATTTTGCTTTCCGAATTCGCAATGTCACAATGGCTAAGATTGTTGAAGATATTATCGAGAATGAGCTGACACCCGAACAGACGGAGGTCATGAAATTGTATCTTTATGAGAATATGGGAGTCATGCAAATCAGTCGTATTTTTGATATGTCACAGGCGGCAGTCTCAAAGC
>CALBHM010000481.1 GCA_937892835.1 uncultured Ruminococcus sp.
GAAAATTGATAATTATGTCGTCATCGACCGTCTCGAGAAGCTTTTCGATTCTTCCGATCTCCTCACGATAGGCCTCTCCCTCGATATGATAAGGCAGAAGATAATCACCGGAAATTCTACTGAGCATATCCTCAACGAAAAGCGATTTAACAAAATCGGGAACTGTTTCAAAGCCTGCAAAAATATCCTCCCATTTGCCGATAAAGGTGTCGAAATATATTGAGCACCTCAAGGACTTACTCTCGCCTGACGGATTATTAAATTTGCGATATTCTGCGCCGTCAACATATCCGATTGTCATTTTATCCCTTGCGCATTGAATGCAAAATTCCGCAGCCTTAAGGTCGCAATCCTCAGAGCTGTCGAAAAGAAAATTTTCGTCTCCCCTGTTTTTTACAACGATATTCACACCGTTCGGGCAAAGGAATTTATTATTTTCATCATTCAAATCATATATATCCGAAGCTCTTTTTTGATTCTTAAAATCACAGTTTTTTCTTCCCGAATTCGTATAAGGAACGAGCTTAAGAGCTAATATATCCGTCTTTTCCCCGTTCTCTTCAAAGAAATCAACAGCACTTTTCAAAGCGTCGGCAGAGAGTGTATCGTCCGAATCGAGAAAAGCTATATACTTTCCCCTTGCTGCGGTAATTCCGCTGTTCCTTGCCGCTCCCGAACCGCTGTGCAGCTGAGTTATAATCGTTGCAAACGAGTTCCTGCTTGCAAAATCCTTTGCAATTTCGACAGAACCGTCGTCACTGCCGTCATTGACGAGAATAACCTCAAGCGAATTCTTATCAATGCTCTGTTCTTCGACCGAGGCAAGACATTTCTGCAAAGTACTTGCAGAGTTATAAAAAGGTATTATAAGTGATATCATTTTTTCAAAACTGCTCATATTTTCACCTCAATATCATTGAAAAGATTATACACTGTTATATATTTTTTTGCAACACCTTGTGCATAAACCATTGTTTTTCGGACAAATATTTTCATGGGTGATATTATGAAAAACGCAATGATAAAACAAGAAAGCAAAGCATTTATTAAAGGTAAACGTGCAAAAGCCTTATCAATAGTCTTATTCTATTTCATTTTTTGTGTCGTAATGACGGCTTTGAGCTTCGGAATTATTTTCATTTCCGACTTGTTAAGAGGTTCGGACTTCGGTGTAACAGCAGCTGTATTCGCTGTTCTGGTCATTCTTGGCTTTATAACTCTTTTGGTTTACAGCTCTGTGTCTGTCGGCGAAAAAGCGTGGTACGGCGGCATAACCGCAAACAAAAGGAACTATACAAAACGTCTGTTTTTTTGGTTCAGGCCGAAGAATTCACTGCGTGCTTTTCGCTTCAAAGCGTTAATGTATATTATAAAAAGTCTTTGGGCAATAGTATTTTTCCTCCCGGCGGCAATTCTTGTTTGGTCGATTTACTATCTTTCCGGCACAGGCGGACTGGAGCTTTACCTATTCATTTCATTGACAGGCGGAACGGTTCTTCTGACAATCGGCGGAGCTGTATTCTATTTTATCGCAATGCAAAAATACTTTATCGCCGAATATCTATATTCTTCGAATCCGAAGCTCGGTGCCGGGACGGCAATAAAACAAAGCAAGAACCTTCTTGACGGACACATTCTTGAAATCGTTCGTTTTAAGCTCAGCTTTTTACCGTGGTTTTTAGGCTGTATTTTTATTGTTCCGGCTGTTTATTTCATTCCCTATTATAAAGAAAGCTGCTGTGTGGTTGCAAAAAAAATAACTTTGTGATAAAATAAAAAAGAATTTTTTCACGGAGATGTTTATATGAAGGATAGCCTTAAATGGACGAAGTCAAAAGTGTTCCTGATTGCTTTCAACTGCATTCTCTGCGTTGCCATTGTTGTCAGCGCAATGATGATCGTTATTGACAAATCAAGGATCAAAAACGGTGCTGTATATACCGGCAAGGACGCCGAAACAACAACCGCAGAGCCAACTAACTCGGGTTCGGCAAATGCTGTAAGATTGATGATTGCCGGAGATAACATGGTGTATAAAACAGTTTATACGCAGGCGAACGAAAAGGCCGGCGGAAACGGATACGATTTTTCCACGGCTTATGACGGAATCAAAGAGATTATCGCTAAATCCGACCTCGCCGTAATCAGTCAGAACACTGTTATGGACGACAAAAATGAGCCTTCGGCGGCTCCCGAGTTCAATACACCCGACCAGATGCTTGACAAGCTTATTGACATTGGCTTTGATGTTTTCAATCAGGCAAACGATCACATCA
Source organism: uncultured Ruminococcus sp. (assembly GCA_937892835.1). Lineage (GTDB taxonomy): Bacteria > Bacillota > Clostridia > Oscillospirales > Acutalibacteraceae > CAG-488. The sequence goes on from CALBHM010000481.1 coordinate 2,277, forward strand.
TGGACATGGGCCTTTCGGGTGTGATCAACGACATTGCACTTTTTAAGGCTAATGAGAACCGTGCGCTTCTGACCGGACTTTATGAGAACAAAGAAGAAATGATGAAGCCTCAGGTTGAGGAGGTTAACGGAATCAAGATTTCATTTGTCGGCATTACCCAGTCGCTCGGCGATTACGAGCTGTCCGAGGAAACGGATATCGGGATTCTTGACCTTTCCGATTTTCGTTCAACAGATGATGAGCTTGACGGAACGATGAAGCAGCTTGTTGATAGTGCAAAAAAAGTCTCGGATATAGTATGCGTTACCGTTCATTGGGATGATGAATCAGAAAGCACACTATCCGACAGTCAGAATGAAATTATTGAAAAGCTTTTGAAATACGGTGCGGATATAATCGTCGGAACAGGTAAAAACGACCTGCAAAAATTTGAATTCAAAGCAAACGGAGACGGCGAACAGGCATTGGTTATCCCCTCTCTCGGTAAGGTTATCTCCCTTGAAGAAAGCGCAGACAGCTTCCTCGGAGGAATCGCCGATATAACGCTGACAAAAGATACGAAGAACAACAAAGCAGCAGTTACCTCGGCAAAGCTTATCCCGACCGTAACAGTTTATGATGAGGATTTTGCGAACGTTCGTGTTCTTCCGTTCGCAAAATGCAGCGAGGATATTATCAAGAAGCATGGATTTGCTCTTGAGGACGAAACATTCACATACAGCTACATTAAAAATTATTACAATCAGAAATTCAGTGATACACTCGAATTGAATTATTAATAAAGAACCGCTCTCACTGAGGGCGGTTTTACTATGCTGAAATAAATTCGATACATACTTTTTACCGGTGGACTGTCATTCACTACCGTGTCGCCGCTTTGCTACCTTAAATCATTTAAGGGGGAGGCTGAACGGAACGTAAAATTCATAATTAAACTAAGTCAGCAGAAACTGATCAAGCCTCCCCTTATGGTAAGGGGAGGTGTCGTCCTTGACGACGGAGGGGATAAGG
>CALBHM010000482.1 GCA_937892835.1 uncultured Ruminococcus sp.
ATCGTCGAAAGTTGACCGATTTCCTGCCTGAATGAGGCTGCACCTCGGATTCCCTTGATGTACCAGGCGGCGTGTTTACGTGCTTCACGCATGCCGATTCGCATACCCTTGTATTCGCAAAGAGTGCCTATATGACGAAGCATGACACTCATTTTTTCCTCAAGCGTCGGTTCAACAAAATCCGTTTCGTTGTTAAGATATGCATTTATGCATTGAAATATCCATGGATTTCCCAAAGCACCTCTGCCGACCATAAGAAAATCGCAGCCGGTCTCGTCGAGCATCTTCTTGGCACTCTTTCCGTCAACTATATCGCCGTTGCCTATAACAGGAATTGAGACGGCCTTTTTGACCCTTGCAATTTCTTCAAGCGACACGGGAGGAGCATACATTTGAGTTTTTGTCCTGCCATGAACCGTGATTGCGTTTGCACCGGCCGCTTCGACTCGTTTTGCTATTTCAACGGCGTTAATACTGTTTTCATCCCAACCGATTCGTATTTTCGCCGTAACGGGAACAGGAGAAACTTCAACTACGCTTTCTACAATTCGGCTGATAAGCTCCGGCTTTTTGAGAAGAGCCGAGCCGCCGCCGTTACCTGCAATTTTCGGAGCAGGACAGCCCATGTTTATATCGATAAAGTCGGGAGAGAACTCCATAGCCTTCAATGCGGCTTTTGCCATAATATCCGGGTTATCGCCGAATATCTGCGCACCTGCCGGACGTTCTGCCTCCGAGAGAAAAAGCAGTTCCTTTGATTTCTTGTCCTGCATCGTCAAGCCCTTTGAGCTGACCATTTCGCTGATAACGTATGCCGCACCGTAGCTCACGCAAAGCTCACGGAATGCCCTGTCGGCAACTCCGGCCATCGGCGCAAGACAAGCATGTCCTTTTATTTCAAGATTTCCGATTTTCATTAAATCACCAAAATTTATTTTACCATAATTATTATACTCTTGTCAAAGTAAATTGCGGCAAATTGCATAGAAGAGCAAAGTAAAAGCACCCTCCCCCATCTGGGAGAAGGTGCAAAAATTTGGATTTAGACTTAATATTCGACTACACCCTCATAGACTTTCCTTGTGTCACCGTTAACAAGAATAGTCTCGTCGGTATATGTGATAACGACGTCGCCGCCGGGCATCTTGACCGTTACGTCCTCGCCTTTCTTGCAAAGGCCCATTTCCGTTGCAACAACAACTGCCGCAGCCGCCGATGTTCCGCAGCCGAGGCTCTCGCCGTTGACCGCTCTCTCATAACAACGGAGTTTGATCGTGTTCCTGTCGATCATTCGTGCGATACCGGTGTTGATATACTCCGGAAGTATACCCGAATTACGAATCTTATCGCCAAGCTCGTTGAGGTCAACGCTGTCGACATTATCCATGAACACAATACAATGCGGATTGCCGATCGTAACACAGCTGATATTGATTGACTCGCCGCCGATATCAACCGGCTGGTCGATTATCATGTAGGTATCCGTCTTCATCGGAATGCTTGCAGGGTCAAAATCGGGCTTGCCGATATCGACCTGAGCCGACCTTACCTCACCGTTGAACGAATACAAGCGAACGTTCTTAACGCCGCAGTTCGTTTCAATCGTCATTGCTGTTTTCGGCACAATTCCGTTATCATAGAGGAACTTCGCAGCGCAGCGGATACTGTTCGCAGCCATGAGTGTCTGGGTTCCGTCGTCGTTGTAAACAACCATTTTTGCGTCGGCAATGTCCGATTTTTCAACAAGAACAACGCCGTCACCGCCGATTCCGTAATGACGGTCGGTGAAGTTGATTGTCAGCGACTCGGGTGACGGAATAGTTTTATTCATGTTGTTGAAATAGATATCGTCGTTGCCCGTCGCCTGCATCTTGGTGAAGTTCAGGCGCATACGCTTTGAGCGCATATGGTTGATGTCAACCAGCTCGGTGTTGCGCTGGGTGAAGCGGCTTGAAAGAATGTCGCAAAGCGCATTTGCCGTATCGAGCGATGTAAGACAGCAGATTGAAAGCTGAACGGCACGGCGGTGAATCTTGATGAAGTTTTCAATCGTCGATTTAGCCGTTGAGCCTGTGTAAACAATGTAATCTATCTTGCCCGTTTCAAGCATTTCGATAACATGCTTGCCGTCGCTGAATTCCTCGATAATTTCGGCATTGATACCTGCCGACTGAATGAGCTTGCCCGTGTTCGGCGTTGAATAAATCTTCAAGCCGACATCGGCGAACTTCTTCGCAAGCGATATAACCTCGGGCTTGTCCT
>CALBHM010000483.1 GCA_937892835.1 uncultured Ruminococcus sp.
CGTTATCGTGGCTGCAACGTAAAAAAATACAGATATGACGGGGCGGGAAACTGCCCCGAAAATTATCTATAGGTGAAGTATGGATTTGGTGTTAAGATACATAGAACTGCTTGAATTATGCCACAGTGACAGTTACGATCCGTTTCTTGCGGATATAGAGGAAAGATGCCTTGAAGAGATAGGAATACTGCTCAGGTATAATAAAAATCACGACCCTGTAACAGGTCGTTTTACATTCGGAAAGCAGTATATTGATGTTACAGAAGAATATAAAAACAGAGCCACTCCGGGAGAGGGCTCACTAACGTATGATGATGATTATAATGCTAAGGCGCATAAGGAAGAAATCGCTTTTGCACAGTGGTTACATAATAAAATGGGCGGAGATATACATTTGCTTAACGAATCGAAAGAAGACGGCGTTAAAATGCCTGATTATATCTGGAACAATAAACTGTGGGATTTAAAAACAATCTCAAATGAAAAAGCTGCTAACAGTGCAGTAAGGAAAGGTGTTAATCAAATATTCGACAACCCCGGAGGAATAATACTTGACTGCAGAAAGTTTAGTGTTGAAGAAAAAACGTTGCTCGGCGTTATTGAAAAGCGAATGAAATGGCACAGAGATATAGATGTAGATATAATGATTGTGAAATCTGACAGTGACGTACAAATCATTAGATATAAACAAAAGAGGTAACCCCCCGCCCAAATAGCAGAGGACCACCTCTTTTCATAGACATTACATCTACTATCAATATTATATCTCAATACAGCAAAAATGTCAATAGCAATTTATAAGATTATAGGAGAAAATGCAATGTTCACAGAACTTTTAAACAAGAAAATTTACATCACAGATACTTTGTATCTGAGATATGACATAAAAGCGTTTATAGAAGCGGAAGAAAAAGGCATTAGCCCGTTTGAGCTGACTTTCCCTCTGCCGCTGGACTATATAAGAGCAGGGCTACGGTGTTGCTTTGATGAGCTGGGGCTCAGTCCGACACAGCGTTCCGAAATAGTATCCGATATAACGGCACAGTTGCCGCAGGAATTCTTGCAGGACAAAGTGCTGACCGCCACCACCGCCGCACTTCCTGCGCCGATAGTGGGAGGTAAGACAACAAACGAAAAGCCCGATTTCAAGAAGCTACGCAGTCTGTTTGTTGATATTATGGGACGGACTGAGGAAGAATTTATGTATTCCACACTGTACGAAATAACGGACAGGTGGAACGACTACGCAACGTTTATGGGATACAAAGCCCCGACGGAGAGGTTTGTACAGTATGACGACGATTAAAGACAGCCGTGCGTATAAATACGCTGTGTGGGCTTCGCAGGACAGCTCCGGCAAGGTCGGAAGATACGTCAGAAAGCAGTGTGCCGAATGGCTTGAAGCTGTTGATGACGGATATGTAGACGCTCAGGAGTGGAACAAAATAACTGCACTGCTGAAAGCTATACAGCACCCTGATTTAAGCCGTGATATGTATTCTTCACTTGAAGATTACAGCCTGCTGTTTATTTATGCGGTGCTGTGTACGAAGAAAGACGGCAAGCTGTATTACAGCACAGGGCTACTTGAGATCGCCCGAAAGAACTACAAGACGTTCACAGCGGCGGTAATATTCATCATCGCTATGCTGACACTGCCGAGATTTTCTCGTCTGTTCTCTGTAGCTCCCGACTTAAAGCTGTCAAGTGAGCTTAAAGTTGCAATCAAGAAAATCATAAAATCCTCGCCGCTCCTCGAAAAGCATTTTAAGGTTATGCGGTCTGAGATACGCTGTCTGATGTGTGACACGGAGTATACTCCGCTTGCATACAGTAAAGACAAGCTGGACGGTAAGCTGGCTCATCTGTTTCTTGCCGATGAAGTCGGCGCTATGGACGGATATCCGGTTGAAGCGATGAGATCATCGCAGATAACACTTAAAAGCAAGCTCGGAATACTCATTTCCACACAGTACCCGAACGACGATAACGGCTTAAAGGACGAAATCGACATAGCAAAGAAACAGCTTGACGGGGTGTACAGCTCCGGCAAGAGATATTTTGCACTGCTTTATGAGCCGGACATTGAGCTTGTACCCGACTGGAAGACTAACGACAGCGTGCTGTACCAGTCGAACCCTGTAGCTGTGGACAATGTGGATCTGTTCTCTGAGCTTAAAGACAACCGTCAGCTTGCCGTGCTGTATGAAAACAAGCGCGAAAATTTTCTCTGCAAGCACTGTAATATCCAGTACAAGGGCGTAGGCAGTGAGGGATATGTTGACCTTATATCCGTGCAGAACTGCTCGCAGGACGTGCCTGACGAGTTCTGGCGGGGTAAGATAGTCTATCTCGGACTTGACCTCTCGCAGACCGAGGATAACACCGCACTGGCTATGATATGCTATCACGAGGGTAAGATATATGTTAAAGTGGTAGCCTTTATTCCTGCCGAAAAGGTGGCGGAAAAATCGGTAAAGGAGCACGTCAATTACAAGACACATATTGCAAATGGCAACTGTTTTGCGTGTGGTGATTACATCATAGATTACGGTTTTGTCGAAAACTATATACTGACGCTGAAAGAAAAGTACGGCGTTATAATAGCTCAGCTCGGCTTTGACCGTTGGAATGCACTGTCAACAGTGCAGAAGCTCGAAAGTGCCGACGATCCGATAGAGTGCGTAGAGATAAGACAGCATTCAAGCGTACTTCACGCTCCGACAAAGTGGCTCAAGGAGCAGATACTCACAGGAAATATTGTTTTTGCGAAAAATGAACTGCTTGAGATAAATTTCAGCAACGCAAGATGCACAGAGGACACGAATTTAAATAAATATGTTAATAAAAAGCGCTCCGCAGGTAAGGTCGATATGGTCGTATCGCTGATAAATGCTGTGTATCTGCTTCAACAAGAGATACTTAACGGCGACTGCGGTGTGTTCGTGCAGTATTAGGAGGATATTATGGAAAGAATAAAGGAATTTTTGCTTGATCACGCAGAATTTATGATAGCAGGGGCTATAGGCGGTCTGCTGTCGGTGGTTATCTGTCTTATAATAATCGGATGAATAGTTGGACGATTATTCCGGTAAGTATACCTGAGCCAAAACCGAGAAAGTAATTGGAAAGTCGTTCTCTTGATGTCAGCTTTTGCTCTGCTTTGTAATTGCTCAGATAATACAAGCCGTTCACGGTGATGTTCCAGTTATCGCCTGACGAAAAGCCAAACTGGCAACCGTCATTAAATGTCGGGCATTCGATATATCCGCTGTTTTCAAGATTTTTCAGTGATATTTCGCTTGCCTTTCCGAACTTGTGGCTCAATACGGAGCTTCTGACAGCAGATTTACGGCTGTGTGATTTTATATAACGAAGCACTTTTAAATCGGTGATATTCATAATAACAACTCCTTTTTGCTTATCATAGCATAAAGAAAAGAGAAATACAAGCAGAGGTAATAATGACGATAGCAGACAGATATATTGAAATACTTGATTTGTGTAAATCAGATAAGTACGATCCGTTCCTTGCCGATATGGAACTCAGATGCCTTGAAAAGATAGGGATACTGCTAAGGTATAATCATAATCACGATCCGCACACAGGCAGGTTTACGAGTGGTAACGGGGTTGACAACGGCGGGGGTAGTGGTATAATAAAAGAAAATACATTCCATTGTTATGGCGATTATATGCGTGAAACAATGGGAAGCGCAAAAGAAAATAATCCCGAAGAATTAAAAGAAATAATGGACAGTGTAAAATCAGCAGGTGGAAAATTCGTCCTTTTGTCTGATTCGAATAAAATGGTATGCAATGTAAGAAAAGGAGAACCGGGAGAGATACTGATTGACGAGAATGCGTCTTTAGCTGCTGTAAAGCATGAATATCGTCACTTTAAAGATGATATGGATAACGGAAATCCCGGAATTTTATACTATTTGTCCGATAGAGATAAATTTTTCAATTATGAAAAGCGAGGATACGAAGAAGAACTATTTTATGCCCGTCAATATAAAAACATTGATGCGGAGAAGAAGATTCTTAACGAGATAGAAAAAAGGAGGAAAGAAATTTATGAATAAAAAAGGCATTTTGGAAAAAGTTTCATTTATGTTAACGGTTTCTAAAAACAAAAAATATACGCCTAAAGAACTTAATGAGATAATTTCTTTTACTCAATTGCATTCGAATGAACGAGAGCTCGGTAAAGTGTTTGGGTATTCTGTTTCCGATTATGCTTACGCAACGTTGTTTTGGCTTGGAACCTCTGAAACTTTGAATATATATAACGGTATGTCAAGCCGGCTTAGCGAAGAACGCATAAAAGAGATTGATTCGCTTATTCAAAGCAAACTGTATGAACAATGTTAAGTCAGACAGCTTAATAAAGCCGAATGTTAACTTACACAAAACTGAATAAATTATCCACTCCGAAAGGGGTGGATTTTTTATACCCAAAATTCTGAAAGGAGTATAAACAAATGGAAGTTAGTGATTTCATTGATTTTTCGGGATTAGACGATGCAATAAAAAAAACATTCCGAAAACTTGAAAAATTAGACAAGGAAACTTGCGAAGTTCGTAGTAATAAAATACTTTACGAAGCAGGCGATATTCTTGTCGCAGAACAACGCAGAATACTTTCTCAGCGTGAAGAGTATTCGGGCTTTCAGTCTTTAGTAAGACGCTGGACTAAAGAAACAAGATACGGACGGCATTTGTATGTCGGCTATCCGGCTCATGTTGTGAAAAACAATATAAAGGTTATGATTATTGAGTTCGGCAGACCCGGAAGCTATTGGCGTGGCGGACTTAAACAAGATCAGCGTGATAAAAAGGGCAGAAGGATAGGTGTAGTACAGCCTTATCCTCATATCAGAGCGGCATGGTTTATTAAAAAGAATGAAGTAAACAATTTTATGAAAGAACGCATATTAGAAGAGATGAAAAAAATATGGGAGGAAGAAAATGGCTAATGAACTGACTACACGATTGTCTTTGAATACCAAAGGCTTTTCAAGCGGCATACAGGAAATAAAAGCACGGCTAACCGAGCTGAACAAAACCCTTGAGCTCAACAAACAGGCTATCGCGGATACAAACAAAAAAGCTAAGGAGTATGAAAAAGAGCTTGATGAGCTGAAAAAAGCCGAAAAAGAAAACGGTACAGCTACAAAAGAGCAGAAAACTCGAATGTCCGAGCTCGAAAAGGAGATTGACAAGGCACGTACCAGAGCCGCACAGCTTAAAACCGAGCAGATTGATTTAAAAAACGGGCTTAAAAACACCACAAACGAGCTGAAAAATCATAAGTCCGGAATATCAGGCGTTTCAACCGAAATGAATAAGCTGAAAACTATGGTAACAGGCTTTATTGCGGCTTACGGCGGTAAAAAGCTCTGGGAAATGCTGATAGGCTCTAATGCCGAAATGGAACAGTATACAACATCTCTCGAAGTTATGCTCGGCTCTACCGAAAAAGCGTCGGCGATGATAGAGAAAATGCGTGAGTTTGCCGCTAAAACACCGCTTACACTGGACAATGTAATATCCGGTGGTACTATGCTGATGAGTTACGGCGTAGATGAAGACGATCTGCTTGATACTATGACAAAGCTCGGCGATCTCGCAGGCGGTAACGCCGAAAAAATGAACAGAGTAACGCTTGCATACGGTCAGATGCTTGCAAAGGGCAAGGTAACAGGCGAAGAACTTATGCAGATGACAGAAGCAGGCGTACCGCTTCAGACGGCACTTGCCGAAAGTATAGGCGTAACCGGCGAAGAGTTCTCAAAAATGGTATCAAAGGGCGAGGTCGGCATAGACGCGCTGAACAAGGCTATAACCGAGCTGACAACAGGCGACGGCAAGTTTGCGGGTATGATGGAAAAGCAGTCACAGACTATGCAGGGTATGTTAAGCACTATGCAGGACAACATATCCGAGTTCTTCCGCAAAATGGGTGAGGGCGCTTTCGGAGAAGTGAAGTCGGCATTGCAGGACGTCAGTGATCAACTGGCAGAATGGGAACAGGACGGAACGCTTGATGAATGGGCGCAGGATTTAGGCGTATTGCTTAAAAACCTTGTTGCTTTTATGAAGCAGGCTATCTCTGTGGGCTTTCAGTTCAAAGAAGTAATTCTTGCGGGTGCGGTGGCTCTCGGCACTTTTAAAGTGGCTGTTGGAATTGGCAATGTCATAAGCGCAACTGTAGCGGCGATAAGGAGTTTTTCAGCGGCAACAGAAGCCGCAACAGTAAAGCAGGCGGCTTTCAACGCCGTTGGTGCGGCTAATCCGTATGTGTTCATCGCTTCGGCTGTGTTGACAGCAGTTGCGGGAGTGGCAACATATGTAGCTACCACGAACAATGCAACTCAGTCGACAGAAGAGCTTGCACAGGCGGCTTCTGAGCTGTCTGACGAAGCACAGAAATCGTCTGATAAAGCTAAAACGCTTGAAGAAGTTATGTCAAAGTATGAAGACGCTTCTACTAAGGTACAGTCTGCCGCTGAGAAAACACAAACGCTGAAAGACCTGCAGGAACAGCTTAACAGTGCCTACGGTGATACTAAGGAAGCTATAGACCTTGTAAATGGCAGCTATACTGAGAATATAAAGAAACTGCAAGCGGCAACGGAAGCAGAGCGGGAAAACGCAAGAATTGCGGCTCAGGCGGCTGTAAATAAAAATAATCAGGCACAGAGAGCGCTGTCTGATGAAGGAATAACCAATACAAAAAATAGCGTAGGTCAGGATATTGGTGGTTCGACTATCGGAATAAAAGATATCGAAAACGGCACTATAACTAATCCAAATATAAAAATCGGAAATGCACCTATTGGAATGGGCACGGGCGGAACGATACGCGTTGTAAAAATCGGTGGCGAAACTTTTGCTGAAAAAGCTCAGGCGTACAAAGATTATATAGATTACCTTAAGCAAGTAGGGCAGGAAGAATCGGAAATATACAACATAGCCGCTGACAAATATAAGGAGTATACCGATTTAGCCACCCAAGCCGCAGAAGACGAGGCTCTACTCGCCGCCGCTACCGAAAAAACAACGCAGAAAACCAAAGAAAACACCGACGAAAAAAATAACAACGCAAAAACCACCGAAGAACTCACCGACAGCACCTCCGATCTCATAAAAAATCTTGACGAGCTGGCTTCTGCGTATGCCGAACAGGAGAAGAACGGTAATATATCATACAGCACAATGCTGAAACTGATTGACGCAGGATATGCGCAGTGTATCAGCCTGGATAATGAAACGGGCAAGATAAAGCTGAATACGGAAGCGTACAAAGAGCTTGCAAAGGCAAAGCTTGCTTCTCAGATAGCAGACTACAACGAAACTCTATCGGAAACCCCACGCATTAACTCACAAGGCGATCTTGATGCATATAACGCAAAAACGTTAAAAACACGCCTTGAGCGTGACGCTCTACAGTCGATGTATGATAACTTTGATACATACATGGAAGCGGGCAGTTTCAGCGGTTCGGGTAGCTCTTCATCGTCAAGCAGTTCCGATAACGAGTTTAAGAAAGCTTCTGAGGCATACAAGACCGAAGCAGATAAAAAAATCGCCCTCATAAAGCGTGAGCTTGAAGCAAAGAAAGAGCTCCGTGATGCTACAATAAAGGCAATCGATGATGAAATAGAAGCCCGCAAGCGTCTGAACGAGGATAATGACCTTGAAAAGCAGATAAACGAGGTTAAAGCACAGCTGAAATACGGTCAGCTTGACGAGTTCTCCCGTGAGCAGATGGAGAAAAAGTTACAGGGACTGTACGATGATAAGGCGGAAAAAGAGTGGCAGAGAAACGCTCAGGCTCGTAAAGATGCCGCAAATGCAAAATA